>JAPLOP010000023.1:66866-107708 GCA_026400645.1 Alphaproteobacteria bacterium
AAGACAGCATCGACCAACTTTTAAAAGATTTAAACAAAATGGGTGAATTATCTTGAAAAAAACAGCTATCATTACAGGAATAACAGGGCAAGATGGTGCCTATTTAGCAGAACTTTTGCTTGACAAAGGCTATATCGTTTACGGAACATACCGCCGTACCGCATCCACAAATTTTTGGCGCATAAAAGATCTTGGCATTGATGATCGTGAAAATTTACACCTCGTTGAATACGATCTAACCGACCTTGGCAACACAATTCGACTGATCCAAAAAACAAAACCTGATGAGGTTTATAACTTAGCAGCTCAAAGTTTTGTTGGCGTCTCATTTGAACAACCCATTACAACCGCCGAGATTACCGGCATTGGTCCGGTCAATATACTAGAAGCGATTCGAATTATTGATCCGTCAATTCGTTTTTATCAGGCATCCACATCTGAAATGTTTGGCTTGGTACAAGAAATACCCCAAACGGAAAAGACCTCTTTTTATCCCAGAAGCCCCTATGGAGCAGCTAAACTATACGCCCACTGGATGACTATAAATTACAGAGAGTCTTATAATATTTTTGGATCGAGCGGGATTTTGTTTAATCATGAGTCCCCCCTTCGTGGCCTAGAATTTGTTACACGGAAAATTACTGATGGCTTGGCCCGTGTAAAGCTTGGTAAGCAATCTCATATCGAACTGGGAAATTTGGATGCACAACGTGATTGGGGATTTGCGAAAGATTACGTTGATGGAATGTGGCGCATGTTGCAGGCAGACAAACCGGATACATATGTTTTGTCCACCGGAAGAACGGAAACCATTCGAACTTTTGTTCGTTTGACCTGCCAAAATCTTGATCTTGATCTTCGATGGGAGGGCGAGAAAGAGGAAGAAATAGGCCTCAACAACAACACAGGCCAGATTATCGTCAAAATTAATCCGCAATTTTATCGCCCCGCCGAAGTCGAGCTTCTTGTTGGAAGCCCAGAAAAAGCCAAGAAAGATTTGGGCTGGGTACCAACAACCTCATTAGAGGATCTATGCACAATGATGGTCAAGGCCGATCTTTATCGCGTTGAAAAAGGGCAATCATTTTGAGGATGGTATTCTGATGAAAGTTTTGATTACGGGCATCCATGGTTTTACAGGCAGACATCTGGAAAAAGAACTTCGGGACAACGGCCATGACGTCGTTGGATTAAAGTCCGATCTTTTGGATTTCGATGCCATCAACAAAGAAATCGAGTTATGCAAACCAGAAGCTGTCGTTCATTTAGCAGCGCAATCATTTGCACACGATCAAAATATTCAAAAAATATACGATGTCAATGTCATTGGCTCATGCAATCTTTTAGGGGCGCTTTATCAATCCGCACCTAACGTGCGGAGTGTTTTATTAGCAAGCAGCGCAACAGTCTATGGGAATTCAACATCCAACCCGATCAGCGAAAATTCTCCGCTAGATCCACCCAATGATTATGCCGTTAGCAAGTTATCAATGGAATACATGGCCAAGCTTTGGTTTCAAAAGCTTCCTATTTTTATGGTGAGACCATTCAATTATACAGGATTGGGACAAAAGGAACACTTTTTGATTCCCAAAATTGTGGCTCATTTTAACAAAAAAATACCCATTATTGAGCTTGGAAATATTGACGTGTGGAGGGAGTTTGGTGATGTACGTTCCGTTGTTAACATATATGGCAAAATGTTGCTCAACCCACCAATCCATCAAACAATTAATATTTGCACAGGTCAGATCTATTCGCTAAAAGATGTTATGTCAATGTGCCAAGAAATCACAAATCATACGATTAAAATCGTTATCAATCCGGCATTTGTGCGTCAGAACGAAATTCGTGAATTAAGGGGTGACCCGCGTACCCTAGGTGAGCTTTTTCCAAATCTCCCCTCATGCTCACTCAAGGAAACATTACGATGGATGCTCAAGCACCATCAGCAATGAATCCACACATCTATACCCAATCCATAAACATAGGCTCGAAAACAACGGGTCAGATATGCTAATCTTAATAAAGGGCCAAACAAGGACACAACCTTGGCGAAGATGATATTGTTCGATTCGAAGATCATTATGGAAGAGGATAAAATATGCAACTGCTAGCAAGCCGACTAAGTCGCATCCAACCATCACCAACTCTGGCGCTCAACGCACGTGCGCTTGAACTGAAGCTACAGGGCATAGACGTCATTAACCTGGCGGCCGGAGAACCCGACTTTGATACCCCCGCCTGGATCCGGGAAGCCGCGACCCAAGCCATGAATCAGGGACTGACGAAATATACAGCGGTCGATGGTATGCTCAGCCTGAAACAAGCCGTTCAGAAAAAATTTCTGCGGGATAATTCCCTGGATTATGCTTTAGACGAAATTAATGTCTCCAATGGCGGAAAGCAGGTTATTTTTAACGCCCTGTTTGCCACGCTCGAATCGTATAACGAGGTCATTATACCAGCGCCTTATTGGGTATCGTACCCTGACATGGTTCATTTGTGTGGTGGAATTAGCCGTATTGTCCCGTGTGGAGAGGACGTTGGTTTTAAGCTAACCCCACGCGCGCTAGAGGCAGCGATAACGCCACAGACAAAATGGCTGATCCTGAATTCACCATCCAATCCAACGGGGGCTGTTTATTCAGCGGACGAGCTTAAAGCCCTGGCCGCTGTATTGCGCCCGCACCCCGATATTTATGTGATGAGTGATGATATTTATGAACACCTTATTTATGATGACCTTTCGTTTACGAACATCGTTCAGGTAGAGCCCCGATTAAAATTCCGCACGCTAATTGTCAATGGCGTTTCAAAAGCATACTCAATGACCGGATGGCGCATTGGATATGGCGCGGGCCCCGCAAAGCTGATCAAGGCGATGAACCTGATTCAATCCCAAAGCACATCCAATGCGTGTTCCATTGCCCAAGCAGCCGCAGTGATGGCATTGAATGGCCCGCAGGATTTCTTGGCCGACTGGCGCCAATCATTTCAGGACAGACGGGACATGACTTTGGACGGCATCAACAAAATAGAGGGTCTGACGTGCCTAAGGCCTGGTGGGGCATTTTATTTATATGTAAATTGCGCCGGGGTTTTGGGTAAAACAGCGCCAGACGGACGACCGATCGAAACCGATAATGATTTTTGTGGGTATTTGCTTGATAAGGCCCAAGTAACAGCTGTCAGCGGCGATGCGTTTGGCCTGTCCCCGTACTTTCGGATTTCCTATGCCATATCAAAAGAAAAACTAACAGAAGCCTGCGCCCGCATTGAAAAAGCCGTAAAGGCACTTGTTTCTTAGGAAGGAATACACCCCCCGGATGAGGTAGGGCCAACAAGATGCAAATTGTGCTAGATAACCGTTTCTTGCAATCATTATTAATATGCTACTGATTAGAGCCCGGAGATATGCTTTCCTTTATTTCCTGCTGTCCTATGGGTGTGCCCAAAATTCGCCCACACCCCCTGCCCCAACGTCACAGGACCAAGTCACCTTTAATGCCCTAGAAAATCACTATCAACTGCATTTTGCGATACCTTCGCACCCGGGGGCTGGATTGGCCGTTATAAAAGATGGCCCCAAATGGGTCTTTGTTTTTGATGCGAAAATTCAGTTTTCTTTGCCAAAAAGCGCTGATTGTTCATCCGTGATTCAATCCCTGAATATCGTCGACATCCCCAATAATAGTAATTCTGTCACCCTGATAGAGCTTGTCCCAAAGCCCGATATCCATTTCATTGTTCAAAAAGATGACCGAGGGTGGGGCGTAATTTTTTCATTTATTGATGACGCACTACTCCATGCTTTGACAGCCAAGAAATCCATAAAAATAAGCCACAATGAACAATCTCTTTTGATTATCCATCCCGTTGATTTGGGACACGAAGTGTATCTGACAATGAACGGACGGGATCTTTATATTTGCCCCACCACCAAAGTTGACGGCGGGTTATACCAATTTGAATCCACCCCAAACTCTGTTTTTATGGAAACAAAACAGGGGTTTGCCTGCCAAATTCTGTCCCCGGATTTGTTTTTTGAAAATAAAAAGAGTCAGCTTTATATGGCGACAAAACAAAGGCCCAAACCGAACCCTGAATCCAATCAAAAGGAAGAACCCCAAAAAGAAGAATCCAAAAAGGAAGACAGCACCAACAAGCAAACATTTTTCTATGGTGGCAGCGGGAAAATAGAGTGGAATCAGTATCTGACAAAATTGGTCCAAAAAATAAGGTTGATGCCGTCCACCTGCCCATTAGAAATTTCCCTGCAACGCCTATGGATAGAGGTTGCCCTAACTCGATGGCCAGAAGCCCTGTCAGCCTTGAAAAGCCTGAGCCAAGATTATCCAGGCATAGAATACACACCTTGTTTTATGATTCTTGAAGGCATGTCAAATTTCCTAGAGGGGCACCCCGCAAAAGCCCTGGAAAATTGGGATCTATTGACCGACACAGCCGAAATCCTTTGCTGGAAACACATACTATCAGCCCTGGTTTTTGGCACAAAAATTGATCGTTCTTTTATTAAGGACTGCTTATCAATTCTGACTGGCTACCCCCCCTTATTGCGGGATGCCATGCTGGATGCACTGCTCAAAGCTGTCATTTCAAATAAAGATATCGATACGATAGATGACATTATCGCGCAAATAGAAACGCTTGATTGCCAGAAAACTCTTCAAGACCAGGCGCAACTCTATCAGGCAAAAATATTGTCCCTGAACAAAAAACCAGAGGATGCAATAGCCATATTTAAAAAACTAGGCACAGAAGAGTCAGAAAACAAGGTATCTATCGCAATCCGACAAGAGGCTGATTATGAATTTCTATTATATGATTTTTTACAACCCCAAGAATCCCGACAAAAATCACAGGAGGATATCTTAAGGGAGATGTCGAATCTTCGTCTGACCTGGAAAAGCAACGTCTTGGACTATCGAATCCTGCACAAACTTGCAGAGCTTTCCATCCAAAAGAATGATTATATTGCGCAACTGGAATATCTGAAATTGATCAAAGAACGCTATCCAGAAAGGGCTATCGTTAATCAAATCGATGCCAAAATGCAAAAGGCGTTTGAATCCTATTTTAAGCAAGATTTAAGCGTCCTTTCCCCCTTGAGAGTTATCTCAACCTATCAGAAATATCGTGATTACTTGCCCATGGTCGCCGAAGAGGATGGAATTATTCAAATCATTTCCGATCAATTCATACGGCTAGATTTATTGGATCAGGCAGCTGATTTGTTGACAAAATTTGCCTCAAAAAAAAATGATCTTAAAATAAAAAATCCGAAAGAAACGAATGTTCTGTTGATAAAAATTGCCGATATTCATTTACTAGAAAAAAAATACGAAGAAGCCCTGGTCGTGCTAAAAAACATGGCACAACCACAAGACGATGAAACATCAAAGAATCGGTCCAGAATTATGGCGACAGCATTGGCAGCCCAAGGAAAGACAGAGGATGCCATAAAAATTCTGAGTGACATCGGGACAGTTCAAAGCCTGGAACTACTAGGGAATCTTTTGATTTATCATGGGGCATTCGACAAGGCTGCGGAGATCCTTTCGAAATTGGACCCTTTGTTGGATCGGGAAAAAGATGCCCCCCTCAAAAAAGAATCCATTTTAAAACGAGCAATGATTTATTACAGATCCAATCAATATGATCACTTAAAAACGCTAGCGGCCCTGTATAATGACTATATGGCGGATAATCAAATGTTCCTTGTTCTTACAAATTCTGTTCAGGGAAATGCCTATACTCGGCAAGATGTGGACGTCCTTTTAAAAAGCCAAGAAGCAATAAAACAAAACATGGACAACATACTGAATTTAAAATCTGGAGTTACGTAAATGCGCATTATCTCTGGGCAATTTCGCCACCGATTGTTAAAAAGGCCACCATCTGACACAACGCGTCCAACGTCAGACAGGGCACGGGAAGCTGTATTTAATATCTTGATTCACACTTATGGCGTTGAATTTCAGGATTGCGTTGTTTTAGATGTCTTTGCAGGATCAGGCGCGATGGGTTTTGAAGCGCTATCCAGGGGAGCGAAGCAGGTTTATTTTGTCGAAAACAACAAACAGGCTATTCGATGCATCCAAGAAAACAGTACGACGTTAGGTGCAGATGAGAAAGTGCATCTGTTAAGGGGTGATGCCCCCCAGATAAAAAAAGCACCAGATGGCGGGGCGCACGTAATAATCATGGATCCCCCATACAACCAGGGATTAATCCTTCCCACATGTGCACAACTTTACAAGCAGGGCTGGATAAACCCAGACACCCTTGTTTGTATCGAATCATCCTTGACTGATTGCCCGGCCCATATTCCCCATCTTACAAAGAAAGAACAACGAATTTATGGGGCTGCAGCTATAAGTTTTTGGGTAGAAGAAAAAGAAACCTGAGAACAGGCTAAAATATTGCCAGTCTTATTTAATTTTTGCTTCTTTAAAAAGAACATGCTGTCTTTTTACTGGGTCGTATTTGCGAAGTTCCATTTTCTCTGGCTTTTTGCGGGGATTTTTCTTTGTAACATAAAAGAACCCAGTGTCTGCCGTGCTCAATAACTTAATACTGATTGTTGCTGATTTTTTAGCCATTGTTAGAAAACTTCCCAAAAGTAAACTTCGATCAAAGAATTTGTCAACTTGGAGCGGGCGAAGGGATTCGAACCCTCGACCCCAACCTTGGCAAGGTTGTGCTCTACCCCTGAGCTACGCCCGCATTCCGTATAGACATTCAATATAGTACTGTTTTCTCATCTTTTTGCAAGCACTTTCTCAATCATTGCTCTGTGTATTTTCTTGATCTTGATCTTCCCCCCTATGCAGGGTAGGATTAAAAGAATGGAATATATATGCTTAAAAAAAGTAAGGATGAGACATAAGTGAAAAATAATTTGCGTCCCCTGATGATTTCTGGGAAAGAAGTTCTGCCTTTGATTGAAGGTGGAAAAGGTGTAGCTGTTTCTAACGGAGATAGCTCTGGAGCCTGGGCGGCAGCCGGGGGCGTGGGGACTTTTTCGGGATGTAATGCCGACGATAAAGACGAACACGGCAATTTGGTCCCCTGGGTTTACCATGCAAAAACAAGACGAGAACGCCAGCAGGAACTGATTGCTTATTCTATCCGGGGCGGCGTAACGCAGGCAAAAATAGCCCACGAACTGTCTAACGGAGAAGGCAGAATCCACATGAACGTTTTGTGGGAAATGGGCGGAACAGAGGAGCTCCTCCACGGTGTTCTGTCTCAAACAAAAGGAATTCTGCACGGTATAACGTGCGGGGCCGGCATGCCCTTTCGCGTGGCCGACATCTGTGCCAGCTATGGCGTTTATTACCATCCCATCGTTTCATCAGCACGCGCATTTAAGATTTTGTGGAAACGGTCATTTTACCGATTCCCCGAATGGTTGGGTGGCGTCGTTTACGAAGATCCCTGGTTGGCCGGCGGTCACAATGGTTTGTCAAACAGCGAGGATCCCCTGGTCCCGCAACCACCAATGCCCCGCGTTATAGAACTACGCCAAGCTATGCGCGCCTGCGGTATGGGCGACACACCAATTATTATGGCGGGTGGCGTCTGGTGCCTTAATGAATGGGAAGACTGGTTGGATAATCCTGATCTGGGACCAATCGCCTTTCAGTTCGGAACGCGCCCGTTGTTAACTCAGGAAAGCCCAATCCCAATGGCGTGGAAGAAAAAGCTTCTAACCCTGAAAGAGGGGGATATATTCTTGAACCGGTTTAGCCCAACAGGATTTTATTCATCGGCCGTCAATAATGGATTTATCCAGGAATTAAGACAACGGTCAGAACGACAAATTGATTACAGAACAACACCAGCCGATGGATGCACCGAACCATTGGCAACTGGTGCCCGCGGAAGGCTTGTTTATTTAAAACCAGAAGACATGCCAAAGGCAGAACAATGGAAAGCAGCTGGCTTTACAGAAATTCTCAGGACACCAGACACGACGTTAATTTTCGTAACCCCAGAAAGGGCAGCCAAGATTCTGTCCGATCAAACCCATTGCATGGGATGTTTGTCGGCTTGTTTGTTCAGCAATTGGGCGCAGAATGAAGAAGGAACCACAGGAAGACGTGCAGATCCGCGCAGTTTTTGTATCGAAAAAACATTGCAAGCCGTGGCCCATAATGGGGATATAGAAAACGAGCTCATGTTTGGAGGTCGCCAAGCCTACCGTTTCGGACAAGATCCGTTCTATAATGATGGATTCATCCCAACAGTCAAGCAATTGGTGGAACGCATCCAGTCCGGGGATTAGGGGTTTATGCCCATTGCGCGCATCCCCTTTTCAAAAAGGAGGGGATCCACAATGAACACAACAAACAATAGGAACCTCTATGGGGCCCTTTTGATTGTCTTGGTTGCCGTTTTTGCGGCAGCAAGCAATTCATTGACCCATTCCTTGCCAAAAAATTTTCCAACAACACAAGCCCTTTTCCTGAAAGCAGGGATCGGGCTTTTGTTTGTTTCCGTGTTTTATTCCCGCAAACTAACCGCCGTAACGCAAACAAAATTCCTGCCCTGGCAAATCTTCAAGGGGATAACGGGGGCGCTGGGCAACTGGTTTTTGATTGCATCCGTTCAGTTGCTTCCCTTGGCGGACAGCAGCGCGTTATCCCTGACAAGCGCATTAATGACAACACTGGGTGCCTATTGTTTTTTTGGGGAGAAACTGACCCGCCCCATTCTTTATTCTCTGGGGATTGGATTTGCGGGTGTTTTAATTATTTTACGCCCCTCATCGGGTGTTTTCACAGTTTATGCCCTATACCCGCTGTTATCGGCTCTGGCTTTTTCAGCGTCATCATTGATCATTAAAAAAGTATCCATCAGGGATTCATCGGCCACAACCTTGTTCTATTTATTGTTTTTTATGACCCTATTCAGCGCTGGGCCAGCATTTTGGAATTGGTATGAAATTTCATCATTGGCCCTGTTTTTAAAATTAGCGGGCATTTCTGCGTTATACGTTTTGGGGCAGTTTGCATTGATCGAGGCGTACACCCATGCCGCGGCATCCTTTATTGCGCCCTTTAAATTTTCCCGATTCCCATTGGCCGTTGTATCGGGATTTTTATTTTTTGAAGAACAGGCCGCTTGGACAACGCTTATTGGCGCATCAATGATCATTGGTTCTTATATTTATCTTATTAAAACAAATAAAAAATTAAAATAAAGTTATAAAACAACTGGAAATCAGATTTAAAAGGTGATATGCGTTAGCTGTTATTGGTCCTGGAATTTTAAACAAGGAGTCAAGAGCATGAAAACGAGTACGCTTACAGACATACCTGATACGAATTTAAGCCCAGACGTCAAAAAATCCGTTGCTATCGTTTTGGTTGGAAATTTTCTTGATTATTTTGATCTGATGCTGGCCGTTCATATGACGGTAATTTTAACAAAAATTTTTATCCCAGGTGATTCTGCCCTTACTCCAATTTTAGTCGCCTTTACGTTTTGTTCCTCATTTGTTATCCGTCCTTTTGCCGCCATTTTCTGGGGGTATATTGGTGACACGATCGGCCGGGTGCCTGTTTTGATATCAACAACATTCTTGATGTCAATATCGTGTGTCTTAATTCCCAACATCCCATCCTATGCGGAATGGGGAACGCTATCAGCTGTGTTATTTCTGACTTTACGCCTTGTTCAGGGATTTGCATCCGGCGGCGAGGCTATTGCTGCCGATGTTTTTATTGCCGAAACAGTTCCAAAGCCAAAAGTTTATTTGTGCAGTTCTCTTGTTGCAGCCACCTGCTCATGCGGCGGATTGGTCGCCTGTGGAATTGGGGCGATTTGCATTTTGATGTCCCCGGAAAATGGGTGGAAGATCCCCTTTTATATCGGATCTGGCGTTGCTGTTATTGGAACAATTGCCCGAAAAACACTAAAAGAAACACCCGAATTTGTAAAAACCCTGGAGAAAAAGAAAACCAAACGAAAATTTTTGGATTTATATTTATCTTTGAATTTTAGAAGCCGAAATATTCCCGCTTTGTTTGCCCTGCATCTTTTTCCCGCTGTGGCTTTTTATTTTTCCCTCGCTTACTTACCATCTGTTCTTATCAATCAGCTGGGAATAAGTCCAAGCAGGGTCATGGGCCAATCAACACTTGTTCTTTTTTTCGTCATGTGTTCCGAGGTTGGCTATGGGCTCCTGGGGTTAAAATTTCACCCCTTCAGCATTCTTAAATTTAAAATGTTCTCTCTTTTGATGGTGATACCCGTTCTTGCCATTTATATTGATGGACTTACCAGCCCACTACTTATTTTTATTATTCAAGTAAGCGTTGCCTGCCTTGGGCAAGAGCTTAGCCCTGCCTACCCTATTATCACTAAGGGATTTCCCGTCATAGGACGATACACTTCTCTTCTTTTGATATGGGCCATATCGCATTCCTTAATTTATCTAATGACAGCATGTATTTTTAGTCAGGTCACCGGATTTCAAGGATTGTGTCTTTTGCTGTTTGTCGCAGCCTCGATTTCCCTTATAGGGCTTTATGCCTTTGTCCCAGAGGATAAAATGCTTACCCTTAAGCTTGCCAATAATTCATCCGAAGATTTTTCATTAGAAGAGATCCTGGCCGAAGAAAAAAAGTATGAAAAGCTAGACCAAAAAGAAAAAGAACAATTCCTGAAAAAATGGCTTAACAAAATAAAGTAACCCAAGTTCGATATAAGAATCCCCAAAAAGCATTATTGAGCCTGGTGCTTTAAAGCCTGGATTGCTTTGTCGGGTTGCACCCTCCGCGCAATGACGTCGTCATGGCGAGCCGACGAAGGCGGCGTGGCCATCCAGGAAACTCACTAATAATTTGTGAAAATGGTATTATAGGGCAAATCAAAAACTTGACAAGGAACGATAGTAACCGTAAATTTTAGCATTGATAATTATAAAAGTTTTGTGCAGATATTGTGAAATTAAAGTTTGTTTTCGTATTTATATTATGTTCTTTTTTAACCCTAAACAATGGATGTTCTTGTCAGTTTAATCAGGGACTCCCTGAGTTGGCTGATTTATTGAGCTTTAAAACAGCCCGGACCCGCGTTCAACCGTTATCCTTTGAGCATTTGGAAATGATGAGAGAACTGGACAATTCCGATGATAGTTTTGTGCAAATTATCGAGAGCGACAATATTGGAGATTTGCTTAAAACTCAGAAAAGCATTCTAGAAAGCACAGATAAGCATGTATTGCGACAAAATTTAAATTTCATGACTATGTATTATGGGATTTTCGACGAATCTACCAAAAACGATAATCTCTTTGGGGTTATTAAAATGAATTTTTGCGGCCGGGAGTACATTGGTACAGATGAAAAATATCATAAAATCCACCAAGGCAAAGGATATGGAACAGAGGTTAAAAAAGCCCTTTTTGGTCACTGGCAGAACCTTGGATTAATTCCTCACGTCCATGCTGATCCGGATTCTGCGCTTTTTCTGGGGTTTTGTGGACTTATTCATATGAGGAATAAGTCGTCATTAAAATACAATATTATAAACTGCGGGTATAAAATGGGCCGTTTGTTTGGTGATCGCGTGGAGGTCTATTATCCATATGTTATTAGATCTGAATACAAGGATCATTTTTTGCCCCCCGAGGACGAAATGCTTCATGAGCGTATTTATGGAGATTTGTGTGATTACCTATCAAAAGATTCCCCTGAATTAGCCAGGGTGGGCGAGGAAGCCTTAAGAAGAATGGCCCTCAAAAACATCATGACTGTAAAAGAATCCGCCTTAAATGAGGCGTTGAATGAAGAATCAGGCTTCATCACTATAACGTTGTCTCGGTTTCCTCACTTGTTTGATTCTGAATCATTTAGCAGACTCACATTGTTTGGGGATATTCTGGACAAGGCTCTCAAGGAACTTGAGGAAGACTACGCAGCTGAGTCAATTCCCAACGACAGGAGAGAGCAATACGATAATTACGTAAATGATTGTACTAAAGCCCGGTTATTGCTGAATGCAAACTTAAGATAAACAGAGCAATTCTACCGGGCATTTCACAAAACCCCACACAAATTTACAGCTGTGTGGGGATTCATGTGGGAGGCTTCAGCAAAAATACGTTACCCACTAAGATCGTTGAATTGGAATACCGCCAAACGCAGCGACTCTCTCGTTCTCGTTAGCAATATCTCGGGCAAGCTTCGTTAGGGTGGGGTCATTCCCGGGATCTTCCCCTATTGCCATGTAATAGCCAATAAATGGCCCCTTGTTGTATTCCATGGTCTGAAGATGTTCTGTTCGATACCTAACCCAGACTTCAGCCTTGCCACCAAACACTTCTTTATCTTTTTGTGTTTCGGCTTCTGCGGCTTTCTTTTGAAAGATGTCGATTTCGATATAAATTTGATCAAGCGTGAGCCTGGCAGCATTGAAGCTAGCCCTGGCTTTTTTATCTGCATTACTCATCTCTGATCCCATTTTAACAATAGCGTTCGCCCGTTTTATTTCGGCCTCAAATGCGTTTTTGTTCGTGTCAGTCGGATCGTTATCGTATACTTCTGCCGCTGTTGTAAGGTTGCTATCTCTGGTGATCCTAAGGAAGTCACATTGTACAGATTGGGCAGCCAACTGCAGTGATACAATGGCGGCTTTATTGGCACCCCAGGCACTGTCTGTTTCCAAGGATGCCGCTTGTGTTTCGCCACCGCCAACACCCATTCCGATTGATAGCGCTGACCCCACAAGGGCAACAGTCAAAAGTCTATTTGGATTTAATGTCATGTTTTTCCCTCTCAAAAATTAAAGCATCGATTTTTCAACCTCTCTGTTTATTGTGAGCATAATTTTTAGAATGTTGGTACCGAAAAATCGGCAGCACCCTCAATAACGCTGGCGACATTCAACAATCGTTGTTCCGAAAACCGGGGCCCGATCAGCTGCAACCCAAGCGGCAATCCGCTGGCCGTTAACCCTGCTGGTACCGAAATACCGGGTAATCCAGCCAGGTTCACCGTCACGGTAAAAATATCATTCAGATACATCGTAATGGGATCGGACGGTTGTTCATCCAACGCGAATGCGGGCCCGGGGGTCGTTGGGGTCAACAAAACATCAACCGCTGAAAAAGCCTGGTCAAAATCCTGCGCAATCAGCTTTCGAACCTTTAACGCCTTGCTGTAATAAGCATCATAATAGCCGGCCGACAAAACATATGTGCCAATCATGATGCGACGGCGGACTTCCTCGCCGAACCCTTCGCGGCGCGTGTTTTCATAAAGCTCTTCGATTGTTTTGCCACTTACCCGGTTTCCGTAACGAACGCCATCATATCGTGCCAGATTGGATGATGCTTCGGCTGGCGCAATAATGTAATAGGTTGGCAGGGCATGGGCCGTTGCTTTTAGGCTGACTTCCTGAATCGTGGCACCGGCTTGTTTCAGCCAATCAATCCCCTGTTGCACCAGACGTTGCATTTCTGGAGTCAGATTTGCCACATATTCAGCGGGGATGCCAACCCTAAGGCCCTTGATATTGGGGCAAAGATTCCCCAAATAATTGGATGTGTCCCCCTTGATCGACGTGGCATCTTTTTCGTCATAACTTGCCATCACTTGTAACATCAGTGCTGCATCCCGAACTGTATGAGTCAGGGGGCCAGCTTGATCCAACGATGATGCAAAGGCCACCATTCCCCACCGTGAACACAACCCATATGTTGGCTTAATGCCAACCAACCCACAAAACGACGCCGGCTGGCGGATTGATCCACCTGTGTCCGATGCTGTTGCAGCCAATGCCAATCGTGCGGCGACGGCGGCCGATGATCCACCGGATGATCCGCCGGGGATTAATTGCTTTTCTGGGGCGTCGTTGCGTTTCCAGGGGCTGATAACTGGCCCAAAGGCGCTGGTCACATTGGCGGACCCCATGGCGAATTCATCCATGTTTGTTTTGCCCAAAAAAACAGCACCCGCGTCCAACAGGTTTTGCGAAACTGTTGATTCATAGGGTGGGGTAAAATCATCCAGAATTTTGGATCCCGCGGTTGTACGAATCCCTTTTGTGCAGAACAAATCCTTGATCGCAAGGGGAAGCCCTTCCAGGGGGCGTTCAACCGGATCAAATGATGACTTGGCCAGATTGTCGTCCGCGATCTTTGCTTGGCTCAGCGCAATTTCCGGTGTTTCCGTGATGTAGGTATTGAGGTGCCGAAACGCATCCATGCGGCCCTGAAACGCACGAGTCAATTCCACGGCACTGCATTTTTTCGACAAAAGAGCATCTCGCGCTTCTGTTAAGGTAAAGTTCGTTAATTCGGTCATATGTCTAGCCTGTCCCCCACGTTGAATTTGTCATCTTTATCTTTTGATTACCATAAACGATGTTATGGATATTTGCTAGGGGAGCGGTAAAATTGATACGAAGGAGGATCCGATTCGTAACAACGCACTGTAATGCTATTGTTTGCAGACAGCTTGTGGGTTACAGGGGCCATCATAGATAGAGCTCTATATCTCATCGTATTTTCGGTTGTTCAATGTTATAAATACGATGTATTATTAGGTCGAACAAAATTCAAGGATGTGCAGCATGATCCAAAGAACCCACTATCTTAACCAAATAGAAGAAGCTTTTTTATCACATTCTGTGTGCGCTCTCCTTGGTCCCCGTCAATGTGGAAAAACGACCCTTGCCAAAGTGTATGCGCAGAAATCAGCCAAGGGGTTGACCCAAGGTTTAAAAAATTTTCATTTTTTTGATTTAGAAAATCCACAAGATTTAGCTATGTTGGAATCGCCCTCCTTAACCCTACCCCCTTTAAATGGCACCATCGTCATTGATGAAATCCAAAGAAGACCCGATCTATTTCCCTATTTGCGATTTTTGGTGGATAATTCTGATAAAAAATTCTTGATCCTGGGCAGCGCTTCCCAAGATCTCATTCAGCAAAGTAGTGAAACACTGGCTGGTCGCATTGCGTATATTGAGCTTCCTCCCTTTCAGCTGAATGAGGTTGGTGATATGCACAAGCATTGGATAGTTGGTGGATTTCCAAGATCATTTTTGGCTCCATCTCCTCTTCAAAGTGAAAAATGGCGACTGAACTATATTAAAAACTTTCTGGAACGTGATCTGTCAATGATGGGCGTTCAAATTATGCCAACCAACATGAGGCGGCTTTGGAATATGCTGGCTCACTATCATGGGCAAATCGCCAACGTTTCCGAATTATCTCGTTCACTGGACATGACGGACAAAACAATTAAACGGTATATGGATATTTTGGAAGGCTGTTTTATGATTCGTCAGCTAAAGCCCTGGTTTGAAAATCTATCAAAAAGACAGATCAAGCGCCCCAAATTATATATACGGGACAGTGGTCTTTTGCATACGCTTCTTGGGGTGTCCGGACAAACCATACTGACACATCCAAAGTGCGGTGCATCTTGGGAAGGGTATGCCCTTGAAACTATCATCAATTCATATGATACGGATTTGTGTGAATTTTATTTCTGGGCCACCGAAAAGGGTGCCGAGCTCGATTTGTTGGTGATTAAAGGCGGGCAGCGCATCGGATACGAATTCAAATATTCGGAATCCCCAAAGATCACCAAATCCATGCACATCGCCATGGAGGATTTAAAATTGGACTCTCTGACAATCATCAATCCAGGAGAAAGATCCTATGCCTTGTCGGCGGACATTTCTGTCAAAACACTAAAGGAAGCAACAAATCGAGATATGAGCGAGTGTTCTTAGGCCATTTTCAATAAATCTTCATGAGTTCGGGGCGATTTCTGGATTGCTTCTTCGGGCTTCGCCCTCATCGCAATGACGTCATGGCGAGCCGACGAAGGCGGCGTGGTCATCCAGGAAACTCACTGATCATTTATGGAAATGGAATTAGATTCACCCATTCCCAATCATTTCTGGCAAGACAGCCCCGTTGTCATCTCCGGGTCAAGTTCGAAGATGACAAGCATGAAATAGCACAGCAAAAAAACAGTGCGCCCTAAGCACCCTCATAGCACCGAATGAAAATCTCCTTGATCTCATTAATTAACGGTTCACGCGGATTGGTGATTGTGCACTGATCAGCATACGCATTGTTGGCCAAGGTATCCAGGGCAGCATCAAAATCATCCCGACGGATTCCAGCCTCCTTCAGCGATTTTGGAATTCCGACCTCTTCCATAAGGGTTCGGACGGCTTCTATCAGTTTTTGCACGCCTTCCTCTGTCGAATTGAATTTCAGCCCCAGGAATTTTGCAATTTCTGCATAGCGCACATCAGCCTTTGGATACTCATATTGGGGGAAAAAGTTCAGCTTAGACGGCATGTTGGCGTTATACCGGATCACATGTGGCAAAAGCAATGCATTGGCACGACCATGGGGGATATGAAAAATGGCACCCAAGTTATGGGCCATACTGTGGTTCAGACCCAGAAAAGCATTCGTAAACGCCATTCCTGCAATGGTTGATGCGTTTGCCATTTTTTCGCGGGCTTTTTTATCATCTAAGTTTTTGCAAACCTTTGGAAGGTATTCGAAAACCAATTCCGCCGCCTTAAGGGCAAGTGGATCCGTAAAATCAGACGCCAAAACCGATACATAGGATTCAATCGCATGGGTTAAAACATCAATCCCGGTATCGGCCGTCATAGATTTTGGAAGGGTATACGTCAGCTCAGGATCAATAATGGCAATATTTGGGGTTAGCTCATAATCAGCCAGGGCATATTTTTTGTTTTCTTTTTTATCGCTGATGACGGTAAAGGCCGTAATTTCGGATCCCGTCCCCGCCGTTGTTGGAATCGCAATTAAAATCGCCTTCTTTCCCATTTTTGGAAACCGTACAGCCCGTTTTCTGATATCCAGGAATTTCAGCTTCATCATGTCGAATTTGCTTTCCGGATCCTCATAAAACATCCAAATCCCTTTGGCGGCATCGATCGCTGATCCCCCACCAACGGCGATAATAATATCAGCGTTGGCTTTGTTGGCTTCCTCAACCCCTTTATAAATTGTTTCAATTGATGGATCCGGTTCAACATCCTGAAAAATCGTATATTTTATGTTTGTTTTATCAAGATGGTACAGGATCTTATCAAGGATCTTGAGTTTGACCATGGATGGATCTGTCACAATGAGGATACTTTTGCCTTTTATCCCCTCGAGGTATCGCAAAGATCCGGGTTCAAAGTAGATCTTTGGGGGGACCTTGAACCACTTGAGTCTTGGGACACGATTTGCTGTGCGTTTAATATTAATCAAGTTGGATGTGCTGACATTGGATGTTGTGGCATTGTGTCCCATCGTGCCACACCCAAGGGTCAGTGATGGGCGGAAATGGTTATAGATATCGCCAATGGCCCCTTGCGCAGATGGGGAATTGACAATGACACGACCGACTTGGACTTGGTCACTATAATCGTGAATGATTTTGTCATCCTCGCAATGAATAACGGCTGTGTGCCCCAGGCCCCCGAATTCAGTGATTCGTCGTGCGACTGCAATGCCTTCATGATGGTCATTCACCTCAAACCA
This sequence comes from Alphaproteobacteria bacterium, assembly GCA_026400645.1. Lineage (NCBI taxonomy): Bacteria > Pseudomonadati > Pseudomonadota > Alphaproteobacteria > Alphaproteobacteria bacterium. Next base: position 84,436 of record JAPLOP010000023.1, read on the forward strand.
TCCCAAAACAGGGCTCAGTTTTTCGCGTGACAATGGAACACTTGGTCCGACATCCGAAAGGGGGGCGATCAATATTTTTGTTTCTTTCGGTACAGTAATCCCGGCTTTTAAGGCAATAATATATGCTGGCTGACCAACAACATCAGGCATCACCGACCCTTTTGCCGGATCAATAACGCGCTGATGTAAAAGCTCCACTTCCTCTGGGTTCAAAAAATAACAGCCCAGGTTAACAAGCAAATTCTTGACCGTCTGGCTAACGCTGCGATCAACAATGACTGCCTGTTCGGATGCGCAGATCATCCCATTGTCAAACGTTTTACTGACAATCAAATCGGCTGTTGCCCGTTTAAGATTGGCGCTTTGATGAATATAACAGGGAACATTGCCTGGCCCCACGCCAAGCGCTGCCTTTCCGGCGCTATAGGCCGCACGAACCATTGATGCCCCGCCGGTAGCCAAAATCATGGACACGCTATCATGCTGCATCAATTTTTGCACGGTGTCATAGGGTACAGGGGGCAACCATTGTATGCAATGCTCAGGGGCGCCCGCTTTTACGGCAGCATCACGCATAACGCGCGCCGCTTGTGCCGAACAGTCGTGGGCCTTTCCATGAAAGCTAAAAATAACGGGGTTGCGTGTTTTGGCAGAAATCAGGGATTTAAATAACGTTGTGGACGTTGGGTTGGTAACCGGCGTCAGGGCGATGATGATTCCAACGGGGTCAGCAACCTCGAAATAGCCATCCTCCTTGTCCTCGCGAATGACCCCAACCGTTTTGTCCTTGCGGATGCTTTCGTACACATATTCGGTTGCATAAAGGTTTTTAATGATTTTATCCTCAAAAACACCCATCTTTGTTTCATCGATCGCCATGCGCGCAAGTTCCATGTGCTGATCAATGCCCGCATAAGCCATGGATTGTACAATGGCATCCACCTGATTTTGGTCGAGTTCTTTGTATTCACGAAGGGCTTGTTCCGCCTGGTTGATTAATTTTGAGATAAGCGCAGTCGATTCATCCACCGCAGAATCCGCCGCAGTAATGGTTTTTTGATCCTGCGTAATTTCGTTTTCATGAGGTATATTTTTTTTAACCATTTTTAATTATCAGCCTTGTGTTTTTTATCCTTATTTCTTAGTCTAGCGTAATTTTCTTTATAAAGAGTTAATCCTAGGCGCTTTGCTCTAAATTTTCGATCCGCGTTAAAATGGGCTCGAAAAGTCTACTTTTGGTTAATTTATGATGAACTTATAAAAAATTATAGAAATCAGTTGTGCGATTGATTAATTCCTATTAAAAAGGGGTATGAATCAATCGGGCCAGTCAGTTGTTTCTTGATTTACTGTCTCAATCCGTTATTTGTAGCGAGTTAACTTGTTTCTTTCCCTTGTAAAAAAGAATCTATTGCGCTGTATAGTTTTTGCTTGCCAGGGGATCTTGTTAATTGATCCCGGGTCAGCGTCAACACTTGTTCCCCATTCTGATGTTTGCGTTCCGCCTTTTTCGATGATTTTTCCGTTTTGCGGAGTGCTGCTGTCTATTTCCTTGCTACCACTGCTATTGCCAAAGTTCTGGCATAATTGGGAAAACTATCTTTTGTTTGGCTGGAGCCTTTTTTCCATAGCAATGTTTTATTCTTTTGCAGGATTTGATTGTGCGGTCGCGTCATTCCTTGGTGTGTTTTTTCATGAATACATGCCATTTATTGTCTTGCTTGTGACCCTGTACACCATTAGTTGTGGTCTACACCTTCGGCTGCAAACGAAAATCACACCAACAAAGAATGTCCTTTTTCTGGTTATTGGATCGTTGATGTCAAGCTTTATTGGAACAACGGGGGCCGCCATGCTTTTGCTCCGGCCTTTTATCCTCCTCAACCGTCACCGCGTTTATCAAGTTCATAATATTATCTTTTTCACCTTTGTCATTGCAAATGTCGGCGGGTGCTTGACCCCCTTGGGGGATCCCCCATTGTTTTTAGGATACTTGAATGGGATTGATTTCTTTTGGCCACTGAAATATCTGTTTATTCCTTGTCTGATCATTTGCGGGCCACTTTTGGGATTTTATTGGTGTTTGGATTGGTTTCTGATGCGAAAAGAGAGATCCCGCACAAATCAATCACAATCAGAACAAACACAAAACCACACCAGATCCGGGTCGGCCATTGCATTGGATGGGGGCATTAATTTAGTCCTTTTATTCTGTGTAATTGCTTGCCTGGTTGGAACCGGGTTTATTCCCGAAAGTCCAGCTTTGCAGTTATTTGGATTACCCATCACCCTTAATCAGCTGATTCGGGATGGTGGATTGCTGACATTGGCGCTGATTTCGTACAAAATAACGCCAGAGAAAATTCATACTCAGCAGAATTTTTCATGGACGCCAATGACAGAGGTTGCCCGTGTTTTTGCTGCAATTTTTATCACCATGCTTCCCATCAATCTGATGCTGCAAGCCGGGCAAAACGGACCACTGGCGGCCGTCCTGGAGCTCACAAACTCACCCCACGAGGCATTTGTTTATTTCTGGCTGACTGGTATTTTCTCGTCATTTTTGGATAATGCCCCAACCTACCTTTTATTTTTCAAGATGGCTGGTGGGGATGCCGCTGATTTAATGAACAACCATCACCAAACGTTGGTCGCCATATCCATGGGATCCGTATTAATGGGCGCGATGACCTATATTGGAAATGCCCCCAATTTCATGATTCGATCCATTGCCAAACAAAATAATATCAAAATGCCAACCTTTTTGGGGTATATGGGGTGGTCATGTTCGATTTTATTACCGCTGTTCCTGGGGGCAAGCCTGTGGTTGTTTTGGTAAGTTCCAATACCTGCACATAGCCAATTTGGGCTTTGCCAAATCAGTGTCGGCCATTTATACCCAAGATGAATGGAAATGTTGAAATTTTATGAAAGATAGTTTTTTCAGAAACAAGACAAAAAAACCGAGCATAGCTATTCTATGTAAGGATTTTTTGTCGCTGTTTATGAAGAAAATAGCAAACATAAAAATCAACATTTTCGTTTAGATTGGGTATATACTGCTTTGTGATGCACGGTCTTCAGGCAATCATCAGTCACTAAATTTTCAGGCAAAAAACCATATGAATACCAATTCTTCAGACCACACAAATTTGATTCAGGGACGAACGGGCCAATGGGAAGTCATCATTGGGCTCGAGGTTCACGCCCAAGTTACATCGAAAGCCAAATTGTTTAGCGGAAGCTCGACCGGTTTTGGCGCCGATCCCAACACGCACGTCAATTTTCTGGATGCCGGCATGCCCGGGATGTTACCCGTCATTAACGCGTACTGCGTCGACCAATCGATCAAAACGGGCCTTGGGATCCATGGCGATATTAATACCGTTTCTGTGTTTGATCGGAAAAATTATTTTTATCCGGACCTGCCAACGGGATACCAAATTTCCCAATTCACCAAACCAATTGTAACCGGTGGGTATCTGGATATTGATCTGGATGGTGGCCAAACGAAGCGTATCAACATTACACGCCTTCATATGGAACAGGATGCCGGAAAAAGCATTCATGATCTGCACCCTAATTTTTCCTATATCGATTTGAATCGGGCTGGCATTGCCTTGATGGAGATTGTTTCTGAGCCTGAAATGCGGTCATCCACAGAAGCAATGGCCTATGTCAAAAAGCTTCGGTCGATCCTGCGTTATCTTGGTACATGCGATGGCAATATGGAGCAGGGAAGCCTGCGCGTTGATGCCAATATTTCCCTTAGAAGGCCAGGGCAGCCCCTTGGAACGCGGGCCGAAATCAAAAACGTGAATTCGATTCGGTTTTTAGGACAGGCTATTGAGTATGAAATTGTTCGCCAGCTGGAAATCCTAGAGGACGGCGTCGAAATCGTTCAGGAAACGCGCCTTTTCGATCCATCGCAGGGCGAGACACGATCGATGCGCAACAAAGAAAACGCACACGATTATCGGTATTTCCCCGATCCGGATTTGCGACCCCTAATTGTTTCGGATGATCGAATCACCCAAATACGTCAATCCATGCCGGAATTACCGGACGAGAAAAAAAAGCGTTTCATGGATGATTACGGCCTAACGGATTATGATGCTAGCGTGTTGGTGGCGGAACAAGAAACCGCATTTTACTTTGAAAGTGTCGTTCGGGAATCAAAAGCCAAGGACACAAAACAAGCATCAAAATTAATCGCGAATTGGATCATTGGTGATGTTTTCGGGGCCATGAATAAGGATTCGATATCCTTGTCAAATTTACCCTTTTCACCGGCAGATTTGGCGGGACTTGTTGATCTTATTATTGATGGAACAATTTCGGGGAAAATTGCCAAAGATGTCTTTTTAAAGATGTGGCTGACCAAAAAATCCCCAGATATCCTGGTCCAGGAACTGGGGCTTCAGCAAATTTCGGATCCAGCCGTTATTGAACAAGCCATCCTAAAGATAATGGACAAAAGCCCAGACAAGCTTGCGGACTATCGTTCCGGGAAACAGCAATTGTTTGGATTCTTTGTTGGCCTTGTTATGAAAGAACTCAATGGGAAAGCCAATCCTACCTTAGTTAATGAAATTTTAAAAACTAAGCTGTAACATAAAAAGCATACCTTGATGATTTCTCTTAAAAAAAGATGTCACCAGAGTATGCTTTTTTTTCCGGGGATATTAGAGTAAGAATAAGTTTATAGCAAAGATAATTTTGCTTTTTTGGAGTGGATTCATGAAAAAAATACAAAAAACCGCGTTGCACATCAGAACAGCCGTAAAAGTTGCCCTTATGTGCGCAAGCTCCCTTCAATTTGCCTATGCTGAAGCACAGGCCCCAACATTAAAAATTCAAGGGTATACCGCTGTAAACGGCGCCTTTGCAAAACAACAGCGTACCGATAATGGTAAGGGCGGCGCCCCGGTACATGTTGCCATTGGCGCATCTGACCTTTATTTTACGGTTACCGGTAAATCCGCAAATGGGATGACCTATTCATATCGCATTAACTTTGAAACCATACCGGGTTCAAGCGCCTATGTGAACAAGAATTATGTAGAATTCAAGGGCGGATTTGGAACTGTCCAGGCCGGAAGCGTTGCCGGACCAGAAAATTCAATGACAGAAAGTGGATCAGAGCTTATCGGTGGGGCCAATGGTATCGATGGTGTCATGCCAAGCGTTTATAATTATTCCGCTGGCGTTATCCACGGGGTTACGTATGTTGGCGACACAAAAAAGTCATCAAAGATTGTTTTATACAGCCCGGAAGTCAGTGGATTTCAATTAGGGCTTGCCTATACACCCAACACAAGTAACAGGGGCAATGGCGAAAAAAGCAATGCGGTTGGAGATTCCGGTTTCATGCCTGGAAATTCATCAAGCATTTATCCTAACGGCAAAACCCCTATCTTTGGAACAAACAGCTTTACCGCCGGTATGACCTATAAAAACAGTATCGGGAAATGGGCTTATGCACTGGCCGCCGTTGGTGTTGTCGACAAAAGCAAATATGTGGACCCAACCATTGCTGCACAGGGCGCGATTCCGGTTAACAATGCCAAGTCGTATCAATTAAGTGGTTCCATTGCGTACGATCAATTAAAGGTAGCAGCAGGCTGGATTGACAATGGCAAATCCCGCGTTCTAAAGGGTCCTTACACAGGATCCAGCACAACAGATGGACAAAAATATCTAAGCGCCCTCAGCACAAGTGGCACCCACCTAGGGAACGCAGGCAAAAGCTGGAACCTTGGAACAAGCTATACCTACGAAGCGTACCAGTTTGCTGTTGCTTATCACAGAACAGATCGCAAAACAGACGCAAAAAACAGCGCGTCCAGTGACATCGTTTGCACATCTGTTGATTTGAATGCGTTACAAGGCTTAAAATTCTTTGGTGAAATGGACTTGATCAAAACAAAAACAAACGACAAAGCTGTTGCCTTGCAACAAGCCTATATGAACAGTGAGAAAAAAGGCAGCACCGCCATCGGTAATAACTCCGGCGCTGTTTTTGTTGTTGGTACAAAAGTTAGCTTCTAAACTAGAATCTAATTGTTTAATTTGAAAAGCGGGTGTCATGCCCGCTTTTTTATTGTGCAGATTTTGCAAACAGTGTATACATACCCAAGATGGATATTATACTGTTTACAAAAATAATCGATCATTCGATCAAGCTCTGGATGGCCACGTCGGGCTTCGCCCTCTCCTCGTACAGGACGTCATGGCGAGCGAACGAAGAGAGCGTGGCCATCCAGAGCTTGATCGAATGATATTATAGTCCACGAAAGGCATACATGACTTTTTTTAGATTTTTTATTCTGGCTTTGCTTTGTGGTTGTTCGAACACCGCAACAAATGAGACATCCACACCCATAGATCACGAAGACAAACGAAAGCTGGGATTTGGCTCCTTAGGTGGTGCCGATTTTTTGGTATTTGGCGGAAGCAAAAAAGCTGCCCCCACTGCAGGCTATGGATCGATGGTCAACCCCTATCTATGGCGGTCCAGCATCGAAACCCTTAGTTTCATGCCATTACTGTCCGCCGATGCCACAGGGGGAATCCTGATCACAGATTGGTATGCCCCTGCCGAAAACAAGAATGAACAGATCAAAGTCACGGTTCACATCACCGATCAAGCATTAAGGGCGGACGCCGTCAAAGTCACTGTTCACAAACAACTGAAAGATAAGTCCGGTCAATGGCTCAATGCATCCCCGGATCCAAAGACAGGAACAGAACTTGAGGATATCATTCTGACGAAAGCGCGCCAGCTTCGAATACATGCCTTGAAATGACCGCCGCCGAATCCACTTCCTGGAAAATAGAAACAGGCCTTGTGGATTATCCATACGCACACGCTTTTATGGAGAAAACAGTACAAGGTATTATCTCTAGAAAATCGCCAGAACTTATTTGGTGCCTACAACACCCACCCCTGTTTACTGCCGGCACCAGCGCAAAGGAACATGATCTTTTCAATCCCCTTGGCTTTCCGGTCTATTCCGTGGGACGTGGTGGGCAGTATACCTATCACGGGCCGGGACAGCTTGTCGTTTACGTCATGGTTAATCTGGAACATCGACAAAAAGATGTCCACCAGTTTGTAAAAACCTTGGAACAATGGGGAATTGACACCCTAAATCATTTTGGAATTCACGCCGAACGACGCGAGGGCCGTCCAGGCTTGTGGGTCGTGGATACTGTTGAGGAAAAAATCGCCGCCATCGGCGTCCGCATCACAAAATGGGTGACCTGGCATGGCATGGCCATTAATATTCATCCAAACCTTGATCATTTTCAGGGGATTATTCCCTGCGGCCTCAGGGATTTTGGCGTGACCTCCTTTGAAAAATGCGGTCGAACTGCCACCATATTAGACGTCATCGATACCTTGCAAAAAACATGCCCTTATCAAATTGCGCCCCATTCTGCAATCAATAAACATACGGCCAATACCAAATAAAATTGTTGACCCTGGGCCAAGGGCCCGATTACGATGACCTTTGGAATTACAATTATCTACCCTAACAAAAAGGATCGTCCATGAATAAAAGTGAACTCATTTTGAATGTGGCCAATGCAGCAACGCTATCAAAGGCAGACGCAGAGTGCGCCATTGATGCCGTGTTCAGTTCTATCACGCAAGCCCTCAAAAATGGTGAAGAAATCAGAATTCTGGGCTTTGGAACGTTCGTTACGACTGACCGCCCAGCCGGAGAAGGCAGAAATCCAAAGACGGGTGAAAAAATTGCCATAGGGGCCAAAAGATTACCAAAATTCAGACCAGGCAAACAGCTAAAAGAAGCGCTTGAAATCTAGTATGTTTCTTGGTACAGTGGGTTTCCTTGATGCGTATCAAGCACAGTCAAGGGCGATTAGCTCAGCGGTAGAGCGTCTCGTTTACACCGAGAGGGTCGGCGGTTCAATCCCGTCATCGCCCACCACCTTGTTAAGCACAGGGGCAGCACTTGCCCTTCTCGTGCTTTTTCTTTCTGCTTGCGGAAAGAAATCAAGCCTGGAACCCCTAGAATCAGATTCCTATCCCCGTACATATCCAAAAAGCATTCCTGCGTCAACATAAGTTTTCAAACGTGAGCGACCTATACATCAACGACAGGCTCCCTATAGAAACCATCGACTATTCCAGGATTGTATCCTCTGTTGGGACGCCTGTTTATGTGTACAGTGCACAAAAAATACGCAATCAATACCATCTTTTAAGGGATGTTTTGTCGGCAGCCCCAGGGTCACGCGTTTCCATTCGCTATGCGGTCAAAGCAAACCCAAACCTAGAAATCCTTCGTTTAATCCAACAGATGGGCAGCGGCGCAGAAATTGTGTCCGGTGGGGAATTGACCAGGGCCCTTGCGGCTGGATTCCTCCCCGAGCAGATTGTTTTCTCTGGCGTTGGAAAAAGCGATCAAGAAATTATTGCCGCCCTTGCCGCAGGCGTTGACCAAATCAGCGTAGAATCGCTTGAGGAATTGCATCTAATCCAGTCAATCGCCCAATCCAGAAATCTGACAGCCCCCATCTGTTTGCGCATTAATCCCAATATTGATGGCGGCACACACGAAAAAATTACGACCGGCCTTGGGGATAATAAATTCGGAATCCCCCTGCCCCAGCTAAACGATGCCATTCATATGATCAAGACATCATCCCATAGTCGCTTTTTAGGATTGTCCGTTCATCTTGGATCCCAAATCAACACAATCGCCCCCTATACAGCGGCATTTAAGCTGCTTGGGGATTTGGCTCGAACATTCCTGTCCAAGGGCCTCCCGGTCAAAAGACTGGACCTTGGCGGAGGTTTTTGTGTCCCACAGCGCCCGACCGAACCCCCCTTTGATATGTCAGCCTTTGCCCAAAGCCTCAGAAAAGAATTGGGATCCTTGGATTGCGATTTTATTATCGAACCCGGTCGTTTTTTGGTTGCTGAAGCCGGCTATTTATTAACAAAAATCCTCTATATTAAAAAGACACTTGATAAAACATTTGTTATTATAGATGCAGGTATGAATGATTTGATAAGGCCCGCTTTGTATGGGGCAACACATCCAATCATTTCTTGCGAGCAAAGTTTGGACACCGACCAGCAAATCGTCGATGTAGTCGGCCCCGTTTGTGAATCGAGTGATATTTTTGCCAAAGGTATCAGTCTTTCCAAGACCTTAAAGTCTGGTGATATCGTTGCCATAACCCATGTAGGTGCTTATGGGGCCTCGTTGTCATCAGCGTATAACTCACGTCCGTTAATACCAGAAGTTTTGGTGGAGGGGGATAAATTTTATCTTATTAGGGATCGCATAACTGTGGAGCATTTACTAAAATTTGAACACCGAAAGCTTTTATCATGACCGCATCGTTAATGACAAAACCCCTGATTGGCATAACGCTGGACAAGGTTAATCCGGATACTCAGCCCGAGGGGAAATGGTATTCCAATCAGCTTTGGTATGCCCTGCGCCACGCATACTGCACGGCTATTCATCATGCGGGGGGCGTCCCTATTGCTTTGCCATATTGTGGGGATGATGCCGCCTATTACGCCCAAAAGCTGGATGGATTATTGATTACCGGGGGTGGTGGCGACGTGGATCCAGCGCTGTATGGCGAAACGATTGTCCATCCAACCGTCAAAATAAAGCCCCAAAAAACGCAGTTTGAATGGAAAATGGCCCAAGCCATGCTGGCCGTTGACAAACCCATTTTGGGAATCTGTGGTGGAATGCAGTTTTTGAACGTTCTGTTTGGGGGCACGTTGATTCAACATATCCCCGACGCGGTGCCATCGAATCTTGGCCATTCACAAACCCAGGAAAGAAATCAGCCTCAACACACCGTGGCCCTAACTCCCAATACCCTTTTAAGCCGCATATCCGGGAACCAAGAAACCATCCACGTGAACAGCGTCCACCATCAAGCCATTAAGGTTGTTTCACCCTCATTGGTCATGAATGCCATTGCCCCAGATGGCGTGATAGAGGGGATAGAGGCGCCGCAGCATCGGTTCTGCCTTGGGGTTCAGTGGCACCCAGAATGCTATGCTTCTGAAACCGATTATTCAATATTTAAGGAGTTTATTAAAGCCTGTGGACAATAAAGAAGATAAGCAACGCATCAACAAATTCCTAGCTCACGCAGGCGTTTGTTCCCGCCGGGATGCAGAACGCATGATAGAGGACGGCCGCGTTTGGATTGATGGAAAAAGAATTACGACTCCGGCCACCTTTGTCACGGCAAATTCAAGGGTAACGGTTGATGGAAAACATGTCCAAGAAGCTGGGCAAACCCGGGTATGGCGGTATTACAAACCAACGGGCTGCATCACAACCCATTATGACCCGCAAGACAGATACACCGTTTTCCAGGATATCGAAAGTTATAATCTGCCTCGGGTTGTATCGGTTGGACGGTTGGATATCAATTCCGAAGGGTTGCTTTTGTTAACCAATGACGGCGAATTCTCGCGCCATGCCGAATTACCCAGCACAGGATGGAAACGCTGTTACAAGGTCAGGGTTTTTGGATTGCTGGATATGAGGGCCCTGGAGTCGCTTAAATCCGGGATCACGATTGATGATGTCAATTATGGCTCCATCGACGTCAGCGTCCAAGACAGTCAGCCCAGGGGGTTAAATCATTGGCTCATGATGACGCTGTCCGAGGGGAAAAATCGCGAAATCCGCAAAATCATGAACCACCTGGGATTGCAAGTCAGTCGCCTTATTCGATCCTCCTATGGTCCATTTTCATTGGATCCCTTAAGTCCACACGAGGTTCAAGAAATTCCGTCTGACTTGGTTCAAAAGTCCTTTTCGCATAAATAACCCCATTTTCAATAAATGATTAGGCTCTATCCCTAAGCTCCCCCACATCACACAAGACCGCCCCGTCATCCCGCGACTTGATCGCGGGATCCACAACGCGGAATACATGGACCCTACGATCAAGTCGCGGGATGACGGGGTAATTCTTATGAACTGACAAGAAAAAGACGGGTATATCACTCGGGTTTTGCGGTATTTAGAGTTCAGGGATAGAGCTCTAGTGGGTTTCCTGGATAGCCACACTTCACTTCGCTCGTTCGCCATGACGACGTTGTTACGAGTGTGGCTATCACAACAGGGCGACTATTCTGATAGGGTATAAGCCGCTAAATTCTGTTCAGCAAACGACCAGTTGACCAGATGAGTCAAAAAAGTATCTACATAATCAGCGCGACGATTCTGGTAATCCAGGTAATAAGAATGCTCCCACACATCGCATGTCAAAAGGGCGGTTATTCCGCGCGCCATAGGAAGGTCCGCGTTACCCGTTTTCATGATGGATAGTTTTTGACCGTCAATAACAAGCCAAACCCAACCACTGCCAAACTGCGTGATGGCAGCTTGTTTAAAAGCGGTTACGAAATCCTGATAACTACCAAACGATTGTGTGATTAATTCGGCCACTGAACCGGTCGGCTCTCCCCCGCCATTTGGACAAAGGCTATTCCAAAAAAATGTATGGTTCCAAACCTGGGCGGCATTATTAAAAACACCAACCTGCTCAGAATCATTGGCGCTTTTTTGTATGACTTCCTCCAGGGATAAAGATTCAAGCGCCGTCCCCGAAAGTAGATTATTCAGGTTCGTGACGTATCCCTGGTGGTGTTTGTCATAATGAAAAGACAGTGTTTTCGCGGAAATATGGGGCTCTAAAGCCTCCTTTGAATAGGGCAATGGTGGCAAAATGTGGGACATAAAATAACCTCTTTGGTGATATAATTTGACCATCAGGCTAGCAGATTTTTCCTAAATTATAAATGCGTTAAATTATATTAGCCTATTGAAGAAGCCCCATTAATTCTATCATCATCTGAATTTCCTAATGAGGGTGCAGCTTGAGTCATCAGATTTGTTTTCTCAAGATGCTGCTTTTGCACGGGCATTATTTTTTCGATAGTATTTTCATTAGGATCGCGAAGGACATATCCCCGCCCCCACACCGTTTCAATATAATTATCATCCCCAACGAAATCAGAAATTTTCCTGCGTAATTTACAAATGAACACGTCAATAATCTTAAGTTCTGGTTCGTCCATCCCACCATAAAGATGATTAAGGAACATTTCTTTCGTCAACGTTGTCCCTTTGCGCAGGGATAATAACTCCAGAATCGCATATTCTTTGCTGGTAAGGTTAAGGGTTTCGCTATCGATGCTGGCCGTTCGATTTTGTAAATTAACCCGAAGGCGCCCCGTCTTTATAATAGAATCAGAATGACCACGCGACCGCCTGACAATGGCATGCGCCCGGGCTAATAATTCCACCCGACTGAATGGCTTTGTTATGTAATCGTCAGCCCCGAACCCAAGCCCTTTGACCTTGTCTTCTGTTTCGCTCAACCCCGATAAAACCAAAATTGGCGTTTTAATCTGCGAAGCCCGTAGGCGGCGTAAAACTTCGAATCCATCCATATCTGGCAACACAAGATCCAGAATGATCAGATCGTATTCGTATAATTTTCCAATCTCTAGGCCATCCTCACCAAGGTCGGTTGTATCGCATATAAAACCTTCTGACTTAAGCATAGATTGCAGGCTTTTCGCCGTAGCGGAATCATCTTCAATCAATAAAACCCGCATGATATCTCCACTGCGCATATGTCCCCTACTTAAAATGGTAGCAAGAAAAGTATTCAGAGACTAATGCTATATTTTTTTAATTTTTGATGCTTATTAAGACTTTATTTACCTTTTATCAAGAAAAGCCAAGAAACTTGAGGCAATTCTTTCTCAAACCCATGGATTCCAGTCACCCCCAATCAAAATGTGGACCTGGATCAATTTTGCGAACAAGGGAGTGTGCGTCATCATAGGTATAAGTGTAAGCGAGAGAGTTTGCAGAGTAAAGCCCCTAATGCGTGCTACAATTGAAACCAGATAAGAGAGGCCGTTCATTTGCGGGATAAAGCTTCTTTGCCCTAAGCATTAGCGCTGATGGTGTTACAAACAGCGTTAATGACGATGCAAACAACACTCCATAAACGATACAGGTCGACAATAAAACCCACCACTGCGTTGATGGTGCACCATGCGTAATTTCAAAGTTAATAAAATCGATATTAATTCCACACATAATGGGCAACAACCCCAAAATACACGTCAATTTCGTTAAGATAACAGGACGCAATCGTTGTTGGCATGTTTGAACAATAACCTCCCTAACCTGGGCAAGGGTGGGCACCCCAACCCGTTTTTTTAGGTCATCCAACAGAATGTCATATGTATCGATCAGGATAATGTTGTTGGAAACGATAATACCAGCCAGGGCAATCACACCAATTCCCCCCATAACCACCCCAAAGGCAAGGTTGTGCACGATCAGACCGAAAAACACACCCGCGGTTGACAGCACAACAGCACTGAGGACAAGGCCCATACTAAAGAAACTGTTGAACTGCGTCACAAGAATAGCGGCGACCAAAAAGATGGCAACACAAAATGCCCGCATCAGAAAGGAGGTTGCCTCGTTTCGATCTTCGTTTTCACCCGAAAAATTAACGAAAACACCTGTCGGCAGTTTTTCTTTTTGAATCCATTGTTGAATTTCTTTGATCTTATCGGCAACCAACACCCCGGGTTGCACATCTGCAGAAAGGGATACAACTGGATATCCATTAATCCGGCTGAGGCTCCCGACCTTTAGTGTAGGCACGCTTTTAACAAAAAGACTCATTGGAATAAGGCCGTCTTTTGTTGGAATACGCAACAAAGAAAGCTGCTCTAGGCTTCGATATTCCGGCAAAAATCGCAACAGGATACCCACTTCACTTTTGACATCATCCGGCCGGTAACTGCTAACCTTGATGCCATTGGTGATTAATTGCAGGGCACTACCAATCAGCGATATATTGCATCCAAACTGCGCCACCAGGTCACGATCAATCTGCAAGCTCCATTCAATGCCACCCGTTGGAAGGCTATCTTCGACAGTATTTAGGCCCGTCATCGATTGCATAAATTTTTTCATTTTCAGCAAAAATTCCTCTGAAACAGCCCGATCATTGCTGCTGATATCGATACTGATAGGCTTCCCGGCTGATGGCCCTGATTTTTCCTTACTCACATCAACGGTAATGCCCGGGACAACGCTTGTTCGTTTTTCGACATCCTCCAGAATCAGATGCGCTGGCCGCCGCGTTTTCCAATTGGCAAATTCTAACGTAATTTCCCCAATCGTATCATCGGTATTATTCCCGATGCTCGAATTAATGGATTTAAATTCAGCCATATCCAGAATTGTTTTTTCAACCTGACTGACGATAGTTTCCTTTTCATAAATCGATAAATTTCCCCGCGCATGAATAGAAATCGACGCAGAATCCGGCTCAACATCAGGAAAAAATTCCACACCTTTTCCAACAAAGCCGTGAATGGTTTTAATGATAATAAGGATCGCAAACGCCCCCATTAAAACATTTTTTGGATGATCCAATGCTTTTTGCAACATCCCGAAATACCACACCGTGAACGCATTACTGGTTTCTTCGTGGTGATCATTCTGCTGTGGCTTTAAAAGGCTTGCGATTGCCGGCACAAATAATAAAGCCATCAGCATGGATGCCGCCAACACAGCAATCAACGTGATCGGCATAAATTTCATAAACTGTCCCACAACCCCAGGCCAGAAAAGCAGCGGTAAAAACACCACAAGAATGGTCAGTGTCGATGTTATGACCGGCCATGCCATCCGCGTCGCCGCTGCTTTATAGGCCTCCTTTGGGGACAATCCGTCCGCAATTTTCCGATTCGCGTATTCGACAACGATAATGGCGCCATCCACCAACATTCCAACTGAAAAAATCAGACTGAACAAAACGACGATATTAACGGTATACCCAAGCAGGGATATTACCATAATCCCCATCAAAAAAGACCCCGGCACCGCAATACCAACCAGAACGGCGGATCGCCACCCAAGCGAGAAAACAATCACAGCCATAACCAAAATGATGGCCAGGATAATATTGTTTTGTAGATCATTTAACATCTCACGAATGTTGTCGGATTGATCCTGGGCATAATTAACAACAACACCGCTTGGCCAGTCCTTTTTTGCATTTTCCACAATTTCCTTAACGGCCTCGACAGTGTGGATCAGGTTTTCACCGCTTCGTTTTGTAATGGCCAAGGCAATCGTTTGGACACTTTTACCAAGCTCAATCCGATCATGGGCAAGACTTGTTGGATCCTTGAATGTTCGCCTTATGTCGGCAACATCTCTCAAACGAAGGATAGCCCCATCATTGGCAACAATAGGCAAATCCCGTATGTCTTTTATATTTTCCAAAAGACCAGGTACTTTAATACCAAAGCTGCCAACCTTTCCATCAATACTCCCAGCAGGGATGATTTGATTGTTACCGGCAAATTGCTGATAGATTTGATCAAAAACAAGATTATATTGTTCCTGACGCAGGGGATCGAGCAAGATTTCAATACTATCCTCTCGGTCGCCGATAATACTGACTTTCAGGACCGATGAAACTTTGGCCTCGATCTCGTCCTTTATGTCTCTGGAGAATCGTAATAACTGGCGTTCCGGAACATCACCAGAAAGCTTAACGGTTAGAATTGGCTCTAGGCTTGGATTAATTTCGTCTATTTCGGGTTCCTTGGTTCCGTCTGGAAAATTAGACTTTGCCACGTTCACTTTTTCCCGTACATCTGAACGGACTTTGTCTGTATCAAAGCCGGTGTGAAACTCGATCACAATGTAACCACCGCCCTCGTAGACGGTCGAGGTTATTTTTTTGATACCTTCTATGGATTTTAATTCCTGCTCGGTTGGTCGAACCAGCAGACGTTCCGAATCTTGCGGGGAAATCCCATTGTAGGTTAACGTTACGCCAATGATGGCAACCTTAATATCCGGCGTTGATTCTTTTGGAATTGTCACATAGGCATAGGTGCCACACACAATAAAAAAAACAAGAAGCAACAAAACGGTCCTAGTACGCTCCAGGGCAGCCGCGATCAGGGCTTTCATTTGGGGCTCGCTTCCACAGGGTTAACGGTCTGACCCGGTTTCGTAAATTCCCCACCCGTTGTAATTAAGATCACCTCGTCAGGCAAGCCCGGAACAATCGCATGATCCCGATCAAATACAGCAATGTCAACCGGTTTGAAATTGGTCTTGTTTTGTTGTTCGATGATGTTAATCCCCAACATACCCTGGTCATTCAATGCCAAAGACGAGGTTGGTATAACATGGGCCTTAACAGGTGATTTTTCAATGGAAACAAAAGCCGTTATACCATCAGCCAAAAGCATTTGCGTGTTGTCGATTGATAATTCCGCTATAAACGTCCGCGTGTTTTTATCGGCAACCTTGGAAACATAAATCACCGTTGCTGGGATGGGGTCCTTTTGCGACGCAAGCAAAACATTTGCTTTTTGCCCCATTTGAATAAAGGAAATTTCGGATTCAGGAACATTAACAATCAATTTAAGGGGGTTGAGCACCACAAGAAAACTAACGGGATCACCCGCATTCACATAATCTCCCTCGGTCACCAAATTTTTTTCGTAATATCCGTCGATCGGAGCCTTGATGATTAGATTGTCAACTGTCCGTTCGGTTTTTTGCAAATCAGCCTTGGCGGCCTTTAAATCAGCGGAAGCCGACAAAAAATCAGTCTCTGTCTTAAAGGCCTTTGTTTTTAAGGCCTTAACGCCATGGAGCTCTATCTCTTTTTGACTAAGCTTTAGCTTGGAGCTCGACAAAAGTTCTGCCTTGTTGTCATCGAGTATCTGCAGAATCTCTTGCCCCTTTTTAACGATCTGCCCCTTTTCAACAAGGATTTTGATGACCCTGCCGGCAGCCTCGGACTTGATAGTGACTTCACGAAATGCTTTTGTGTTGCCCGTTAGTTTAAGTGTCGGGCTGTAATCTTTGGCGATTGATTTTACGACTCCCACAGAAAAAATCTCCGCAGGTTTGGGAACGGGATCCTTATGAAGCATCCATTTACCAAAAAGAATACAAACTATAAAAGCAATCACACCCCCGACAATTGGTCGGGAATGCCTGTGATTGATCAGCGGAGCTAAAAAACTAAAATTCGATCCCATGCTACTCTTTGCTGGCTAATGAAGCCTCGATAGGTTTGTCTGCCTTTATTGTATCAATCAATGTGTTAAAATTCTCTAAATCCGTCGGTGGAATAATTGACATTTTTCCGCTGGCATAAATTCCAAAAACAGTTGGCACGCCGGGAATCTTTAACGTTTCCGCAAGCTTTGTGTTGGATTCAAGCTGTTTTTCGGTTTCCGGAGCAGTCTCTGCTTTTTCTAACTGGTCGACATCCAAACCCGATTCCTTTGCCAATTTCAAAAGCTTAGGCCGTTGATCGATTTCCCCTGCTTTCTCGCCAAATTTTAGGAAAAATGTTTTCATTTTATCAACATTTTGCCCTGATGCGGCTAACATCATTTTAGACAAAGCAACAGAATTTGCCCCAAGCATCGCAATTGGAATCAGGTGAATAGCCAGGTCCTGACGTTTCAACAACAGTGCATTTGAAATCCGCAAAAATTCCCCACAGTGTGGGCACATTGGATCAATAAATGCCAAAAGACGAACATCAGCCTTTGGATTCCCAATCACAATACTGGATTGCAAAAGCTTATCTTTCATTGCTGATGCGTCTTTTTCCATATCAATCCGCAATTTATCTTGTTGGGCTTGCATCCCGTCGTTTAAGGCGGTCATTATCAAATCTGGCTTTTCCTTGATCACCTTAATGACAATATCTTGAATTTCTTGCTGCTGGCCACCAGATCCCCCCAGGGGTTTATTTTTGCATCCCAAATGATAAGCACCATATCCAACGGCGCCCACAACAGCTGCGCCAACCAAAAAACCAGACAAACAGGACTGTTTGTTTGAACACTTACTAGCCATAATAAATTCCTTATTTAATGCCCCATTACAATGCGGGCTATTTTCAAATACATACAGTACAGTTTAGAGGGGTTTCATCAGAAAGCAAGTCATTTTACAATTCCCCGCTACCGGCCTTTTTTAGACTTGGATTTCTTTGGGGAAACTGGGGCAATCTCTTGTTTTGGCAGAATAAGCGGTTGCACCACTGGCGCATTAGGCAACGCCCCAAAAGTATCAATCAACCATTGCATTGATCGGGCAGCCCTATGACAGTCCTCGTTCAAACTCAGGATTTCTTCAGGTTTCGGGGATTTTTTAATTTTGGACAGCGTATCCCGGATTTTTTCTATGCCCTTTGTGCAAACACTTTTTAAATCATCGCCCTTAATTGTGCTTTGCTGTTTTTCGATATCCTGCAGACATCTTTCACATCGGTTTTCAGCCTCTGGCTTGCTCAGCCCATGCGCGGGATTTGCATCAAAAATTAGGACAGAAAGAACGCTTATGCCTGCGTTGATGAATGATTTCAAAGACTGATAAACACCCCTAAGCATGGTTTGTAATCCACCCGCCCCCAAGAATACGATCGCCCAGGGGTCCGTTTTCTATGAACACACAGGCCTGACCAAACGCAACGCCATATTCCGGATCCTTAAAAGTAACCCTGGCTGACGTCGGGCCGGCATACTGAACAGTTGCAGAAATCGGTTGATGGGTTGATCGAATTTTGACCTGGCAAGAATATCCACCCTTAAACATCTGTGGATCCACAAGCCAATTCACATCTTTCAGGGTGATCGTAGTGATGGCCAACGATTCATAGGGCCCCACCACAACGCGGCGTTCTGCTGGGTCCAGTCGAATCACATAAAGCGGTTCTGGCGCCGAAACCCCCAACCCCTTTCGCTGGCCAATCGTATAATGAATAATGCCCTTGTGTGTACCCAAAACCCGCCCATCAATATGGACAATGTCACCGGGATCCAACGCACCAGGCCGATACTTTGCCACAATTTCAGCATATCCACCAGCCGGGACAAAACAAATATCCTGACTGTCAGGTTTTTCGGAAATCGTCAACCCAAGGCGCCGCGCAATATCACGCGTTACTGTTTTACTGATATCCCCCAATGGAAAACGGAGATAATCTAATTCATCCTGGGTTGTGGTAAACAAAAAATAACTTTGATCGCGATTGGAATCAATCCCCCTGTACAGATGGGCCCCATCGGGGGACGCAACGCGACGAACATAGTGCCCCGTTACCAAAGCGTCCGCCCCCAAATCACGGGCAGTTGATAAAAGATCTTTGAATTTGACTTGCTGATTGCATCGGACACAGGGGATCGGGGTTTCCCCGCGTGAGTAACTGTCGACGAAATCCTCAATCACGCTTTGACGAAACACCGTTTCATAATCCAACACATAATGGGGGAAATTTAAATGATCGGCAACGGAACGCGCATCGTAAATATCTTGCCCTGCACAGCATGCCTTTTTCTTGGCAGCCATCGCCCCCTGGTCATATAATTGCAGGGTTATCCCCACAACATCATAACCAGCCTCCACCATCAATCCAGCGGCAACCGACGAATCGACACCACCGGACATCGCGACCGCAACGCGGCCCCCTGGTTTTATACCGTCAAGTGCAAAATCCAATTTTAGCAATTAACCAACCTTGGCATTCTTAATTTTCGAATGATTTGCATAATGGCATAAACGACCAAAAGTGGATAAATCCACGAAAGAATAGCCCCCAACCAAGAACAAATCGTCTGGAACCCCAAAAGCGACATTCCAAACGTTGTAACCAACGTCAGTACAATCGATTGTGGACGACTAAGCCGATTCGATGATATGTCATCCGTCAGAAAATCAGCAAACAATGTTGCAACGACGGTTGCTGTTGCCAAACAAGAAACGGCCAATACCATGGCAATAACAGGCGTCGCATAATGCCCAAGGGCATGTTTTGCAATTTCTGCAAGCATCGATTCAGGTGGCACACCATGAAGGTATGGCGCATACTTTGCCCCCAACATTACAAATCCAACGTAAACCACGCTTAGCAACAAAGCCCCAATCAAGCTTGCCGCAATAGCCATTTTAAAAAGCTGCTGACTGTTGATCAGGAAACCATTTTGTTCTGCCTGATAACGCATCCGCAGATAGTCACAAATCGTACAGGCAAAAAAGAAGGCCGCCATCAGATCCATGGTTTGATATCCATAAGAAAACCCCATCAAAAATGCATTTTCAGTGGAGGATTCCAGCGGGATAGGAAGATCATTAAACCACAAACCAATCACGATCAGCAAAATAATGCTGCCAAGCTTAAATGGCGTTAACACCAATCCGATAATGCTGACGATTTTGTTTTTTTTCCAAATCAGCGCGCCAATTAATACGCAAAAGAAAAGACTAAACGCAACATAGGACAAAGACGGCGCCACAACCTGAATACCACCGAACGCAACCGTAATGCATCGTGGAATAATGCCAAATGGCCCCATGAGTGATAGCATCAAAAGAATCAGCGAAAATGAAACGATCTTTCCAAGACTAGAGAAATAAGCCTTTCGATCCCCCTCAAACTGGATCATACCCAGTAATCCCAAAAACGGCACAAAGACGGCCGTGATGATCAAGCCAACAATGGCATACGAATAATGGCCCAAAGTTTTGCTGCCAATAATCAAGGGGAACACCAGATTCCCGGAACCAAAGAACATCGAAAACATGGCGAAACCCGCCGTTAAAACCATTTTAGCTGAAAAATTCTTACTGTGCTGCTGCATTGTGCTCTCTTACTTTTTACTTTTCTTGCTTGATTCCCTAGCGTGCCAAGGGTTTGTATTTAATGCGATGAGGCTGATCCGCTGCCATTCCCAGGCGTCGCTTTCGGTCGGCTTCGTATGACTGATAGTTTCCTTCGAACCACACGACTTGACTGTCCCCTTCGAATGCCAGCATGTGCGTTGCAATACGATCCAGGAACCAGCGATCATGGCTAATGACAATGGCGCATCCGGCAAAATTCAGTAACCCTTCCTCTAATGAACGCAGGGTTTCCACATCCAGATCATTGGTTGGTTCATCAAGCAGCAAAACATTTGCACCAGATTTCAACATCTTAGCAAGGTGGACGCGGTTGCGTTCCCCCCCCCGATAATTGTCCAACTTTCTTTTGTTGGTCTGCCCCTTTGAAATTAAACAGTCCACAATAAGCACGACTAGGCATTGTCCGTTTCCCAAGGGCAACTTCGTCCAAACCGCCGGATATTTCTTCCCACACGCTTTTGCCAGGATTCAACGTATCACGTGATTGGTCAACGTACCCCATTTCAACGGTTTCACCAATCTTCAAGGATCCCTGATCAGGTTGATCGTTCCCCGTCAGCATCCGAAACAGCGTTGTTTTACCGGCGCCGTTTGGACCAATCACACCAACAATTCCGCCACGCGGCAAATTGAAGCTGAGGTTATCAACCAACAAACAATCCGAAAATCCCTTTGAGAGGTTGGTGGCCTCGATCACGACATCACCCAAACGCGGACCCGGCGGGATATGAATCGCCCCCTCCCCTTGTCCATGATCGTACGATTCGTTCAACAATTCTTCGTATGACTGAATACGCGCCTTGCTTTTGCTTTGCCGCCCCTTTGGGGATTGCCTAATCCATTCCAATTCAGTCGCTAATTGTTTTTGCCGGGCTGATTCTTGTTTTTGTTCTGTGCCCAGACGTTTTTGTTTTTGTTCCAGCCAGTATGAATAATTCCCTTCGTAAGGAATACCCTGACCCCGATCCAATTCCAAAATCCAACCAGCAACATTATCCAAAAAGTATCGATCATGGGTAATCAGAACGACTGTGCCCGTATAATCTGTTAGGTACCGTTCTAACCATGCAACCGATTCAGCATCCAAATGGTTTGTCGGTTCGTCCAAAAGCAACATATCCGGTTTCTGGAGCAATAAACGACACAACGCCACACGGCGTTTTTCACCACCGGATAAACTGTCAACGCTTGCGTCGCCAGCCGGACACCGCAACGCATCCATGGCAATTTCAACTTTGCGATCCATATCCCATGCATCAAGGTGATCAATTTTTTCCTGAAGATCGGCCTGCTCCGCCAACAGCGCATCCATTTCGGAATCGCTCATCGGTTCGGCAAACTGCATATTGACCGCCTCAAACCGATCAAGCAGCGATTTGATTTCCGACAGACCCGATATCACATTTCCAGCAACATCCAAATTGGGATCAAGAACAGGCTCCTGGGGAAGATAGCCAATTTTAATACCATCAGCAGACCAGGCTTCGCCATTAAATTCTTTGTCGATTCCCGCCATGATGCGAAGCAATGTCGTTTTACCGGACCCGTTTGGACCAATAATCCCGATTTTCGCCCCAGGATAGAACGAAAGCCAAAGATCCTTCATGACTTCCCGCCCGCCCGGATAAATCTTTGAAAGCCCCTTCATTACATAAATATACTGATATGCTGCCATTATCTTTTTTCCTTATTTTTTGAACACCTGAGTATACACATAATTCACAGATCCTTGGAATTGAAATCTGAATTCACACGGCATTAACGGAATTTTAATGATTATGCAACAGACTTGTAGGTAGATCATCCAATACCATTTTCATGAACTATTGATCACTATTCCTGGATGGCCACACTTCACTTCGTTCGTTCGCCATGACGTCATGGCGAGGAGGATGAAATCCGACGTGGCCATCCAGGATCCGAACGATTGATCGATAATTTATGAAAACAACATAACAACCCAACGGCACACAAAGGATTCACAAAAATGTGTTTTTCCGCAACAGCCAGTTTTTCAGCCGCCGCCCTTTTGATTCCAACAGGGGCATATTGCCTTTATCAAAGTAGTCAAAAAAATAAAAACTATAGTTTGTTGGCTGCGATTCCGTTTTTGTTTGGCGTGCAACAATTTTCCGAAGGATTAGTATGGAAAGGGGTTGAAATAGGGTCCCAATCCCTCACCATGAATTCGGCCTATGTCTTTTTGTTTTTTGCCTTTTTCTTGTGGCCATTTTGGATTGCTTTGAGTGTGTATCCTATTACCCCCCCCCTCTACAATAATAGAAAATTGATTCTTAAGGTATTTATTGGCATTGGAATTGCGTTAGGGTTGTATAGATATATACCCCTTCCAGATCATTTTCCAGGGATGATGATCTGAAAATTGTCAGTAATTCGATCAACCAACATGTCGACTATACTTGGTATCGTATTTGACATAAAATTAAAAATAGCTTCTGAGAATTTTTTAAACGTTTC
>JAPLOP010000024.1 GCA_026400645.1 Alphaproteobacteria bacterium
CGTTTTAAAAGGTCTGTTCGAAGTTGCGGAGATAAAATTTTATTCATAGAGCTATACTTGACATAGTTTATGAGAGAATGCACGGAAAATCATGTAAGAGGGGTATATTTGCTTTGGGCGATTTTCCACAGGACACCGTTATTGTTGTTATTGCCATTTTGACTGGAGTGTCTCTGTGATTAAAAATGTTGGAGGTGTGTATGTAGATATATAATTGTGTTAAGTGTAACTAAAATTAAAAAGGATATTTTATGATTAGTATTGGAAAATTAGCGGAAAATCAACGTAACAAAGATTTGTTCCAGAATATATATGATGAAACAGAAATGACGATATTGTGTTTTAAACAAGAAATAAAAGATTCATGCGGAAATGATATTGGAAATGAAAGTTTTGATATCACAAAACTAACAATTGATCACGTTGTTGAATTAAATGAGTTGTGGATACGTGATTGGGGTGACGATTTGGGTAGTTTGGAACAGAATTTGAGAAATTTAATAAACATCAATCAACCCATTGTTTCTGAAATGGCACGGGTTGTTTATGATCAGTTGAATTCGTTATTAAAGTGTAAAATGACGATTGATCACGAAAAATGGAGGGAGGTTCTTAAAAGAATTGTGGAGCTTGAAAAATTTCTTTTAAAGCCCTTAACGGTTTTTTAATAATCCTCAATCTAGACTAAAGAATATCACTCTAGATCGAGATTTTCTTATGAAAATATTTAGTCAACTTTTGGTTCTCATAATGGGATGGGGGACATTGGCGACGGCAGCATCTAGCGATGGTTTGCAAGCGCAGGATGATCTGAAGCTTCTGATTCCCGTGCAATATAAACCCTGTATCGAGATGTTATATAAAATAGGGGATTTTGAAAATAAGCTCACCCTTCGTGAATCTGTAGAATTAATCCGTGAACAGACGAATCTTATAGGGCAATTCAACCAAGATAATCAATCTCCATTTTATGAATACATTGAACAGCAGCAGCCAATTTTGTTGACTGAAATCAACCGATTAGAGGAATTGTTCCAGGAAAAAAGGAAAGAGTTTAATTTAAAAAAACGAGATGACTTAAGATTCAAGGATCCTTGTTTTTTGCAGGTTTATCAGTGTCTTTATTCTCGAGCGCTGGATTTTAATGACCCGAGAAAAAGAATACCCAACGAAAGACATTTAAGGGAAGGTTGGGGGCAATATTGGGATATTGGGGGTTGTTATGAATTGCTTCCCTATTCACAGCCCTTTCATTTGCCAGAAATGATATCACTCAATACTCATAAAATTTTGCATATGTATTTTATAGGTCATTTTCTGGATCGACTATGGCAAGATGCGTTCGGTGAATCAAGAAGGCGTCTTCCTGATGTTGATTTATATGGTGACGAACCCTTTGTTGATGTTTTTGACAAAACCCATAGAAAGGCAAAGTATCTGCTGCGTTGTGGAAAGAAAGTGTTTGATTATGTTCGGGCGATGAAACCCTATATTGACTATGCAACGGATGACGAGATTCGCGAGCATTTGACGGATTACCAAGGGCAATCGCATGGTAAACTTCCAGAATGGGCATGGTGATTATGCCCAATCTAAATTCGACGTAACCCCCGCCAAAATCCTTATTGCGCCTGGTGTCTTAAGGCCTGGATTGCTTTGTCGGGCTTCGCCCTCCGCGCAAAGACGTCGTTGCGAGGAACGTAAGAGACGAAGCAATCCAGGATTATCTGGGAAAACACAAGGTTTTTGGGGATTGTTACGTCGAACTCAGGTTAATTACTGAACATGATTTGGTGTACGCCTTTTAAAAACGCTTTTCCGGCATAAGGCGATAATCCTTGTTTCGTCAAATTTGCAAGATATTCCGGATGATCGATTGTTCCGTTCGTGATCAGCGCACGCAATATGTTGCTGTTAAGTTCTTGAGAAATTATGCTGTCATCTTCTGATGTCGTTGCTATTGCCGTGTGAAGGCCTTTCTCCATAAATTTATGGTTAAAAATTTCATATTCATGAGACCAAATACTCTTATCACAACACCATTAGTCTAAGAAGCAAAAACACTCAGTTATCGTTTGTGTTTATAATCCTATTTTAGATTATAGTCAAGAACATTATGACTACCTGTGTGTTCATTTTAAATTTTCATCATTTTACATAAAATTTAGGAGCCTTAATTATGGCAAAACTTTATTGTGCGTGGGCAAAGCCCGGTGATGCGTTTGATCCGGCGATACATTTGCGCGAAGATATCAAGATTTTTTCGTTGTCGATTACTCAGCGCGAGGGGGAGGTGGCGATTGCCAGAATTCTGGTGTGCCAGAAGGAGGCGATGGCTGATGGGGGTCTGTGGGCGTTTTTCTCGTGGCAGGATGACGACGGGATAACGTTGTTGTTTTCGGGAAAGCGTGTTGGATTCCCCCGGGGAATATCCAAAAGTGTGGCGTTAAAGGACCTGACAGAAATTGAGTTTTCAGCAGAGCCGATTGACGCACAACAGCAATTGGGTGTGATGGCGGAATCATTAAAAGTGAGGCCATTTTATGATGATTTGTTCATCCTCGGCAGAGATCAGAATCCGGTTAATGTGCTGGAGGCGCGAACGACATTGTTTTGTTGGGATCGGGCTAGTGGGCGATTGGGATTGTCGGATATCTTTCAGGGGGCACGGGTTCGTGACCTTGGTTCCCATATTCTGTCTGATAGTTTGAAAATTTCATTGGGGGATGTTCCCCTTGACAGTGTGTCGGTTGAGCTGTCAGCCGAATGGATTCAATGCGGCCAGGGGGATGTTAATATTTATCCCCGGATTGCACGCGCTTTTCCAAAGGGGTTGGTCAATACGCTGACACCCAAACAAATGCAAAACGATTGGCCAAAGGTTGGGGATAAAATCGGGCCAGCGCTTTCCAGAAAGCAAAGTGGCTATCAGGTGGTGGCCAGTAGTTTGAGGCTGATGCATCCACCATCAACGGGCGTTTTGGGGATTTATCCGACGGTGACGCCAGAAGTTACTGTTTTTGATGGGAGAGAGAAAAAGGCGGTGCGTTTGCGGCGGTCATGGTTCAGGGGGGAATTGGTTCTGCATTGGATTTATCGGCAGAAAAGACGGGAGGTTGTGCATTTTGTGGTGCGGCAAAATACTCAGCTGAGTGGAAAAATCAAGGCAGCGCACAAAACGTTAAAGATTGGGCTGCAGGCAATTGACCAGGATGGCAAGGGGGATGGCAATGGGGATGGTAAAGCCAGTTTCTTTATAACCGACAGAGGGCGTCAGGCGGTCGAGCATGCCATGGAGGTTGCGCGGGCTCATTTAGCCTTTTCAGCGCGGTGCATTGAGGTGGAATTCCAGGTTCCGTTTGATCGGGTCAAGGATATTAGCCTGGATGAGTCAGTTTCAATCGTGGCGCCACAAATCCCAGGAGGGAGGTTGGTTGGCAAGGTTATCGACTATAGGTTGGGGATGGCCGCTGATAAAATGATTGGATGGATCCGGTTGGGGGTGGCGCCTGGGGTGGAGAATTCTGTGAAGGAGGCGGGGAATTTGCTGGAGGTTGGTTGTTATGCGGAGTCTGATTATAGTGTTGATGGAGATTTTTGTGGTGTTACACCCGGTGGGATTGTTTATGAAGAGTACAGAAACCAGCAACCAACGGAGGGGGTTCTGTGTCCGCAAAACCTGACGGTGCATGACATTGTGGAGGATGTGCGGGTTTCGGGAGATGCCGAGGAGCAAACGCGTTTTCTGGTGCAGAATCAGTATCCAGTTTTGGATGATGCCCGGGCGGAGGTATTTAGGCAGCCGACCGCCCTGGATGTGCGGTTGAAGGATTTGCGCACAACAGATGTTGCGGAACATCATATTGATGTTACCGTTGTTGGGTTTTGGTCGGCCCCGCAACAGATTCAGTTGCATCATGGGACATTTTAAAATTTGCATTAGTATCTAAAAGTAGTATATAAATAATGTAGGATTGGTATTAACGTGACAAATATTGTTACTGGTACCACCAGCATTCCAGTTATATCAAGATAATCTCGTATTATACTATTTTCACAAATTATTAGTGAGCTTCCTGGATGGCCACGTCGCCTTCGTCGGCTCGCCATGCCGTACGTCATTGCGCGGAGGGCATAAGCCCGACAAAGCAATCCAGGAATCATCCCAAACTCATGAAGATTTATTGAAAATGGTATTATTTTGGTTCGTCTCAAAAATTCCCCTCAGCATTTATCAAATGCCCGAGCTATATGCTTTTTGGGATTTCTTTTGTTGGGACGCCGGTTTGAATGCAGAAAAAATAAATTAATTAACAATCAATCAAGGAAGATAGCAATGAGGCAAAAATGGAAATATTGTGTAGATATAATGTGTGTAGCGAGCTTTTTATTGTCGATTGAGGATGGGTGTGCCATTCAAGATGGTGTTGAGGATTCAGAGAGCAGTCAAGTTCGTGCAGCGGATTTTGTTGTACTGAGGGCCCAGGAAAAATGCTTGAAGAAGGTTTGTGTAGCTATAGATTCGGCACTTGGAAGCATGGTGATGCATGAATTTCCAGTGCTGAAGGATGAATCGGATAAAAGGCATGAGAAGATTAGGCCCATGTTGGAAAGATTTTTGCCTGAGGAGATGGATCATGATGACATAACGGATAAAAAATCCGACAACAGTGCGACAGGTCCCATTGTGTCATTTTTTAGTTCGATTTTCGATAAATTAGGAAAATTCGTGTTGAGTGGTGCACAATGATAACTTGTAAGGCTGGTTTTTAGCACTCATTATTTATACCAGTCTATGGACAGTTCGTTGATTAGTGTTTTTTAGAGTACAGGGGGTGAATTATCACGTCCGCGTGCGAATCTGGATTTGAAGAGAATATCGAAGTTTTCAAATATACTCCATTCTTTGTTGTATGACTGAGCCTCTTTATTTCGTTTTACAACAGAATCGATAGCATCCAGTGTATTCTGATTAAGATCATTGTATTGCGCAATTCTGAGGCATTGTAATGTCGTGTTGTGATCCTGGATAGATTTTAAAATTATGCTTCCGCTATCATCATTCATAAAATTACATTGAATATCCAGCTCTAGTAGAGATCTGTTTGTTTTTAACATATTGGCAATATGTTTTATCCAACCAAAATGAATCGGAAAGTTTTCAGGGTCGCCCATATGGATGCCACGAAGGGTTAATCTACGTAGATTTTGGTTGCTTGCAAGAAAGAATTGTATGGGGTCAAGTCCCGCTTCACTCGTTCTGGAGCAAGTAAGGTGAAGATCGGTCAGGGTGGTATTGTTTCTAAAAGATTCAGCAATGATGTTTTCCCCCTCCTCATTTAACTCATTTCGGAAGAGACACAGCGAATTTAGAGTGTGATTATCTTTTAGTGACCCCGCAATGGACACTGCGGACGGAGTGTTTATTGGCGTAAAGGCCAAATATAAATGAGTCAGGCTTGCATTCATTAGCAAATCCCCAATCGCTTCCCCAATAGGTCCAATATTCTTACAGGCGAAAAAATTAAGCTCAGTGAGCGTTGTATTATGCCGCAAGGCTTCTGCAACCGCAGTCGCGGATTCATCCGTAAACTGAACATTCCAAAGACCCACTGTTGTGACAGATGGGTTCCTAAGGGCTGCCACGAGGGGGTTCGTTAGTCGATCAGCATCCTCAATCGGATCCACGCAGTCGATAAATAATCCTGTGATCAGGGATGAATTTAGAAGCTCTTCGTTTAAGAAACGTTCATGTGTTTTGTTGATAAAATCAAGCGAATATTGGCCATTGTCGCTTTTGATTCTGTCTGCCCATTCTCTGTGATCAACAAAGTCGATCATGCGACGCCCGATCGCCATTCCAACTCTTTCCAATAAACCAAAATTATAAATACTGGCAGTGTGTCCAATCGTGCTTGTCACGAGAAGGAGGAGTGTTAAGCGGGCGAGGAAATTCATGGGATTGCGATACCAGTGATGCGGTGCTGTATCTGTGATTGTGAGGGGGAATGGTTAATAAAGCCTTAAGAGAATGGGGAGAGGGGGTGGTGTGGGTGGAGAATTATCAAATCAACATTTAATCAAGGAGGATAGTGATGAGACAAAAATGGAATTATAACGTAAGCATAATTTGTGCAGTGAGTTTTTTGTTGGCGATTGAGGATGGGTGGGCGGCCCAAGAGGTTGAAGATGTGGTTGACGATCGTGGTTATATGTTTGCTTGTGTTTTGGCGAAAGTTCAAGAAAATGGTAAAAAACAAAATGCAAGAGCAGTGGAATTGGCACTTGAGAGTATTTATTCGTGCCAGTGTTCCCTTGATAAAAAAAAGTCAGATGAGAAACAGGAAAAATGTGGTTATATGCCAGAAAGTTTTCTATTGGGACGAATAAATGATAATGGCGCGGTTGACAAAAAACCTGATGAGAGACCGGATGAAAGCGTAATTCTTTTGAATGTGTCATTCTTCGGCTCGCTTTACACTAAGCTGATGAAATTTATACCAAGCAATATGGCTTCTGGCGATAACGATTAAGGAGTTATTTTGGATTCAAAAAAGAGGATTCCACGGGAAAAGTTATTTTTCCACGTCCCCGCATATGTCTTGTTTTATACATAAAGTCAAAACAGCTGAATGGGTTCCCTTCCTCATATGATTTTCCATTCTTGTTTCTTTCTATAGCAGCACTAATGGCTTGTTCTATATTTTCGTCCATGAGGTTACCACCCTCAACCTTGAGACATTGTACTGTCATATTGTGATCCGTGATGGCATTCAAAATCATGATGCCTGTTTCATTGTCTATCGCGTTGTTTTGAATATTCAGCTCTAGTAATGATGTATTTATTGCCAGCATGCTTGCAATACGTTTTATATAGTCAAGTTCGACACGGTGACCACAAAGAGTTAGTTTAAGTAATTTTGGATTATGTTCAAGCATATTTGCAATAAACATCAATTCTTCCGTCCCTATAAGATTGGCTCCAAAATGAAGCTCGGTCAAAGTGGTATTGTCTTTAATGGATCTGGCTATTTTGTTTGTGTCATCTATGTCTAATCCATTTTTCATAATATACAGTGAGCGTAAGGACTGATTGGTTTGGAGCGATTCAGCTATGGCTATTGCGGATGGGGTATTTATTGGCGTCCAATTCAAGTACAGCTGTGTTAGGTGCTCTCTCCGTAATAAATCCCCAATCGCCTCCCCCATAGGTCCAATATTCTTACAGGCGAAAAAGCTAAGCTCAGTGAGCGTTGTATTATGCCGCAAGGCTTCTGCAATCGCAGTGGCGGATTCATCTGTAAACTGAACATTCCAAAGACCCACTGTTGTGACAGATGGGTTCCTAAGGGCTGCCACGAGGGGGTTCGTTAGTCGATTAGCATCCTCAATCGGATCCACGCAGTCGATAAATAATCCTGTGATCAGGGATGAATTTAGAAGCTCTTCGTTTAAGAAACGTTCATGTGTTTTGTTGATAAAATCAAGCGAATATTGCCCATTGTCGCTTTTGATGCTGCTTGCCCATTCTCTGTGATCAACAAAGTCGATCATGCGACGCCCGATCGCCATTCCAACCCTTTCCAATAAACCAAAATTATAAATACTGGCAGTGTGTCCGATCGTGCTTGTCACGAGAAGGAGGAGTGTTAAGCGGGCGAGGAAATTCATGGGATTACGATACCAGTGATGCGGTGCTGTGACTATGAGTGTGGGGGTGAATGGTTAATAAAGCCTTAATGGGATTTGAGGGGAGAGGGGGCTGGCAAAAAATTAGCAAATTAACTTTTAGTTAAGGAGGATAGTAATGAAGAAAAAATGGAAATATTGTGTAAGCGTGATTTGTGCAGTGAGTATTGTGTTGCCAATTGAGGATGGGTGGGCGGCCCAAAGGGGTGTTGAGGATTCAGAGAACCGTCAAAGTCGCGCAGCGGATTTTATTGTACTGAGGGCCCAGGAAGGGGCTCGGAAAAAAGTTGAGATGGCAGAAAAAACGGCACAAGAGAGCACGGTAAAGCATGAGTTTCCAATATTGATGGAGGTATGGAGTAAAAGGCATGACGAATTCCAGCCCATGCTGGACAGATTTCTTTTGGAAAGGGTGGATCGCGATAAAATAGTCGGCAAGAAATCCGACGAAAGCATTACGCTTTCTGTTACGTCATTTTTTGGCTCCATTTCTGATAAATTGGAAAAATTTATTCTGGGGAAATAGATCCCTTATTGTAATATTTTAATCCTTTTGTTTGTACTATTCTGAGGGGATAGGCTAATCCTTAATCAGAAGTTTTTTAGAGTAACGGAGGCGGGATGATGCCACGTCCGCGTTTAACCCTGGATTTAATGAGCACATTAAAGGATTTAAACAGATCCCATGCTTTGTAGGGCTGTTTCCCCCTATTCCTTTCTATAGCAGCATGTATGGCTTTTATTGTGTTTGGGTTAATATTGTTCTCTTCTTCGATTCCCAAGTATTGTAATGTTGTGTTGTGGTCCTGAATTGATCTTAAAATGAAATCCCCTTCCTCATCATCAAAGGAATGACATCGAATATCTAATTCCAACAATGACTTGTTTATTTTTAATATTTCGCAAATCTCTTTTAAACAAGGGAAACAAATAATGTTGTACATAATATGATATTTACGTAAATTCGGATTATTTGCAAGAAAGTCGACAAGCGATACCAGGCCATGACCTCCTATGTTATTAGATCCAAAACAGACTTCTGTTAGAATGGTGTTGGTTTCAATAGATTTGACGATAGCATCGGCTTCTTCTTCTTTCAGCCAATTCCGGAAGAGACACAGCGAATTTAGAGTGGTGTTGGTTTTAAGCGACCCCGCAATGCCTAGTGCTGCCGGGCTATCTATTGGTGTAAAGGCCAAATATAAACGAGTCAGGCTTGTGTTTATTAACAAATCTCCAATCGCCTCCCCAATAGGTCCAATGTTTTTGCACGTAAGAAAGCTAAGCTCAGTGAGCGTTGTATTATGCCGCAAGGCTTCTGCAACCGCAGTGGCGGATTCATCCGTAAACTGAACATTCCAAAGACCCACTGTTGTGACAGATGGGTTCCTAAGGGCTGCCACGAGGGGGTTCGTTAGTCGATCAGCATCCTCAATCGGATCAACGCAGTCGATAAATAATCCTGTGATCAGGGATGAATTTAGAAGCTCTTCGTTTAAGAAACGTTCATGTGTTTTGTTGATAAAATCAAGCGAATACTGACCATTGTCGCTTTTGATGCTGTCTGCCCATTCTCTATGATCAACAAAGTCGATCATACGACGCCCGATCGCCATTCCGACCCTTTCCAATAAACCAAAATTATAAATACTGGCAGTGTGTCCGATCGTACTTGTCACGAGAAGGACGAGCGTTAAGCGGGCGAGGAAATTCATGGGAGCTGTCTTTATATTTGGGATCTTATCATTCAGCTTGCCATGTAACGTATTAAAAATTAGTTAAGGGTATAAAAGCTTGATCATAAAGGAGAAACTATGCGATTTCAAAAAAATTTACGAAACAAGAGAGACTATCCATCGGGGTATCGGGCATTTAATGCCGGGACCATCAATAGTGACGAGCCGGTTTTTAAGATTGGAGATTCAACCAATTTTTGTTCTGAGATTAACGATGGGTATGGTTTGCCAGATACATTTGCAGTGCGGGCGGAAATTCATCCTGGTGCAAGGGATCCAGGATTGGTTGAGGCGATTTTTGAGTATGGAGGGCGTCAGCTGGCGCCGGTGCGGGTTTATGACGGCCAAACAGCGCTGGAGAGATATGGGGGTCATGCGGCTGTGCGTTTGTTGTTTAAGGAGGTTATTACAGAAGATGAATCTTTGGCGGAAATAGCTAGCAAAAATTTGGTGCCAGGACAGGTCATTTTCGAAAAAGAATTTATCACTCAAGTTAACAGAACAATCCTTTTGAAGCAGGAAATCAAAAACAAAAAAGCAGTCTTTGATCCACCGGGGGATATTTCTGGTCATGATGTGGTTCAGCCTTTGTGGGGGTACGGTGGGTATTGTCGTCCAGGTTGTGGGTTGGCCGATATCGAACAGATTTTTTTCATACCGATTATTGATGGAATGAAGACGGGTCTGCATTTAACAAAAATATCCGCCTGGATAGCGAGGGGCGCGCGCCCGGTGCCAAGGACATATCAGGCCGGCGCTTTTTTTATGGATGATGTAGCAGAAGAGCAGGGATTGAGTTTGGTTGGGTCCATCGAAAAAGGAAATTCTCGACTGACATTCCAAATAGGAACTGATGAGAGTGGCGAATTTTGCGTGGAACAGTACCGGTCATTTGCGATTCGCCAACATGATCCGGCGACAAATTTTGTGGAGATTAATTTTAGAAGAGGGGAATAAAGATGCCAATTATTTATAGGGCCATCAAAGGGGCGCCGTTAACGATTGAGGAAATGGATGAAAATTTTGCTCAGCTGGAAAGGCGGATCGCCATTTTAGAAACAACGCCGCCCAACGCGGAGGGGATCAAGGAGGTGCGACAAGCCGGGGAGCAGATTACCGTGATGGGAACATCAGGGGGCGTTTTGGGGGTTGTGTCGTTACCAAAATTCCTGCCTGTGCCGCGCGGGGAATGGCAGGGTAATACGCGCTATTTTTATGGGGATTGGGTGACGACAGGGAGGGCGCTGTATTTTTGTACTGCCCATCATATGAGTGCGGTGTTTGTTGAACAAAAGGAATTTTGGCAAATTTTATTACAAGGGGATTAAAATGGTTACAAAAAAAGATATCGATATTTTGGCCAGAACAATTTATGGGGAAGCACGCGGGGAATACGATCGTCCCAATGGAGGGTTGGCGTCGTTCATTGCGGTTGCCAATGTGGTGATGAATCGGGTGACGCAGCAAACGTGGTTTGGGCGGAGCATCGGGGAGGTTTGTCAAAAGCCATGGCAATTTTCGTGCTGGAATTTAAATGATCCGAATTGTCTGCTGATCCAAAACGTGACTTTGGATGATGGTTTATTTGTGGCGTGTCAGGGGGTAGCAGAGGCGGTGGCCGATGGGCACTGGCCAGATATCACAAAGGGATCCGACCATTATTACAGTCAATCTTTGAAGCAGCCGCCAAAGTGGTCAGTTGGGCGGACGCCGAAATTATCACTGGGTCATCATATTTTTTACACCATAGGAGGGTAATCATGGCATTTCCATTAATAGCTGCTGCCATGGGGTTGGCTGAATTCGCCCCAGTTATTGCCCGTTGGTTGGGCGGGAGCCAAGCAGAAAGTGTTGCGGCCCAAGTTGTGGATTCGGCAAAGCGTGTCACCGGAATGAGTGACCCAGTCGATGCGATACGGACGCTGCATGAAAATTCATTGTTGGTCGCGGAATTTCAAAAAGCTGTTTTATCCATGGAGGCGGAGCTAGAGTTGTCTATGCTGCAGGACAGGCAAAATGCGCGATATCGGGATATTGCTATGGCGCAGGCGGGGCGATCGAATACGCGGGCCGATGTGATGGTTGTTTCTGCCGCCATGGGGTTGATCATGTGTCTGTTTTCGTTGGCATGTTATTCTGAGAATTTGCCCGGTGAGGCGGTTGGGATTATATCGACTGTAGCGGGGATATTTGGTGCATGCCTTAAGGATGCGTATGCGTTTGAGTTTGGATCATCAAGGGGGAGTAAGGAAAAGGATTCGACCATGGCGGCCGTGATCAAGAATGCGGGGATGTGAGGGTTTAAAAGTAAAAATGCAGTGGTGAAATTAATTAAAATAAACAAGGAGATTTTTATGATCAGTGTGCTGAAATTAGAGAGAAGAGAGATGGATGAGGAAATTTTGCGGATTGTGTATATGGAATTACTTGGATCAATATTTCGTTTTAAGCAAGAAACAGGGGATTTATGCAATAACAACTATAATAACCAAGATTTTGATTGTAAAAGATTGACGATTGATATTGTGGCTCAATTAAAGAAGCAGTGGATACATAATAAGTTTTTAGGGACTGCCAACTTGAAAGACAATCTAGAGAATTTAATGGACACAAATCAACTCATTATTTCTGAAATGGCACGCAGTATTCATCATGCATTAAATTCGTTATTCGGATGCGCGATGACAATCGATCATGGCGAATGGGAGGAGGTCCTTAAAAGAATTATAGAGCTCGAAAGATTGGGTAATGAAAAAATTTTTCAAACTCGTTAACGGTTTTTTAATAATCCTCGATCTAGGCTAAAGAATATCAACCTGGATCGAGGCATTTTTTATGAAAATTGTAATTCAACTTTTGGTTTTGGTGATGGGGTGGGAGACACTGGCATCGGCAGCATCCGATGATACTTTGCAATCACGTGATGATTTAAAGCTTTTGATCCCAATTCAATATAAGCCATGCATCGAATTACTGGATAGGCTGGGGGATTCTGAAAGTACGATTACCCTCTGTGACTCCATAC
The DNA here is from genome assembly GCA_026400645.1 of Alphaproteobacteria bacterium. Lineage (NCBI taxonomy): Bacteria > Pseudomonadati > Pseudomonadota > Alphaproteobacteria > Alphaproteobacteria bacterium. The sequence goes on from JAPLOP010000024.1 coordinate 12,451, forward strand.
CATTAATACATGAGCAGGCGGAACTGATATCCTGTTTTAAGAAGGACAATAAATCACCATTTTATTCGTATATCGAACAACAGCAGCCAATTTTGGCCAATGAAATGAATCAACTGGAACAATTACATAGGTCGGAATCAGGACCCGGGGACGAGGAATATGAACAACAAGAACTTGAGAGTCCATCCAGTCTTTACAAGGCCTTTAGATGTCTTCGTACTCAGGCCATAGATCTTAACGTTCGGAGAGTGGATATAGATAGTGAGGCGCACTCAAGTATTCTCCTTGGTCAGTATTTTTGTATTATGGATTGCTATGAGACACTTCTTTGTTCTCAGCCATTTCATTTGCCTGAAATTATATCGTTGAGTGCGCATAAAATTTTATATATGTGCTGTATTAGCCCTTTGCTGGACAGGATACGAAGCGGTATTAGTCTCAATGCGCTTTGGTCTTTTCGCGGTCTTGATGTGAATAGCAACAAACCGTTTATTCAGGTCTTTGACGAGAATGAGAGGGGAATGAATGCTTACCGGCTTTGTGGTAGCAAAATATTTGGTTATGTTCGGGCGATGAAACCCTATATTAAGTATGCAACAGATGATGAAATTCGTGGATATTTGACGGAGTATCAAGGGAAAAGGGATAATATTCCGCCATGGCGACAGTGGTGATTCAGAGCGTAGTTGGATTGTGAGGAATATCCACGTTTTCCGACGAAAATAGACATAAAAACGCAGCAATTAAAAAATCATCGCTGTTATCGGGCATCGTTTGTAATCTTTTGTGAACAATGATGAAAGGTCATTTTCTTCATGAAATTTGTAAATTCGGGGGAATCACCAATGCTGAGTGTGTGTTGTTAGCATGAACAGGATGCTTCTTGTTACCATGATGATGGCTTTGAGTGCGTGCAATCCGTTTTGGCCTGCAAAGCCAGATTCTGAAAAAATCGTTAAATCTGGTTGGGCCGAAAAGGGGCAAGCTTATGATCCGCCACCATTATATTGTTACAAAACACTTGGGGATCCAGTTTGTTACGCGTATCCGTTGGAGGGCGGAGAGAGTCGGTTGGTTGGAAAGACCGAGATGAATTTTTGATTATGCTATTTTCACAAATGATTAGTGAGTTTCCTTGGTGGCTGCGTCGGACTTCGTTCGCTCGCCATTGATGGCCCTTTGTACGAGGAGAGCAAGGCCCGATGGGACTATCCAGAAAACGCAACCACATGCCACCATCAAAACTCAACAGCCTCATCGGGCATGGCCACTGGTGCCGGGGTTTCAAACAGCTGAATGGGGGACTGCGGCATAAGGGTTGATATGGCATGTTTGTAAATCAGCTGTGAATGCCCATCGCGTTTCAATAAAACAGTACAGCTATCAAACCAGGTGACGACCCCCTGCAGCTTAACACCATTAATAAGAAAAATTGTTAAGGGGGTTTTTGTTTTGCGAACATGATTCAAGAATATATCCTGAATGTTAATTGGTTTATCGTTTGCCATGGTTATTTTTCCTTGTTGTTTTTATTTTTATTAGGCTTTGTCCCTAAACTCCATAGCACACAAGGCACCTCCCGTCACCCACGTCATCCCGTGGCTTGACCACGGGACCCATGTATTCCGCTGTGGATCCCGTGGTCAAGCCACGGGATGACGGGGGTGATTCTTATAAACCGACAAGAAAAAGACGGGTATATCACTCGGGTTCTGCGGTATTTAGAGTTCAGGGACAGAGCCTATGCGTGAATATAATAGAACTAATAACTCCACAATAACAGGGCAATGATCGGCCCTACAAGCATGCTGATGACCAAAATCTTTTTAATCAAAAGTTTTCGGGGTATTGTATTGTCGTTTGCAGCCCGATTCATAACGGTATATGCGGTATAGACGCTGCGATAATTCATGGCTTTATGACCCTCTTTCGCTGATGGGGGTGAAATCCCGTTCTTTTTGTCCACAATAAAGCTGACGGGGGCGACCAATCTTTTGCAAGGGGTCGGCGATCATCTCCTGCCATTGTGCAACCCATCCAACCGTTCGTGCAATAGCAAAAAGAACCGTAAACATCGACGTTGGAATTCCCATCGCCCGGAATATAACGCCCGAATAGAAATCCACATTTGGGTATAGCTTTTTCTTTACGAAATACTCATCTTCCAGGGCGATTTTTTCAAGTGCCATTGCTAGTTTTAACAGGGGATCATTCTTGATGCCCAGCTCGTGCAGCACTTCATGGCAAGTATCTTTCATTATCTTTGCCCTGGGGTCATAGTTTTTATAAACCCGATGTCCGAATCCCATCAAACGGAATGGATCATTTTTATCCTTTGCTTTGCTGATGAATTCGGGAATCCGACTGACATCCCCAATTTCCTGAAGCATATTGAGGACCGCTTCGTTCGCGCCCCCATGCGCTGGCCCCCACAGGGCTGCAATACCCGATGCAATGCAGGCGAACGGATTTGCCCCACTTGACCCCGCCAATCGAACCGTTGATGTGGATGCATTTTGTTCATGATCGGCATGAAGGATTAAAATACGATCCATGGCCCTGACCAGGACAGGATTAATCACATACTCCTCACAAGGGACAGCAAACATCATGCGCAGGAAATTGGCTGAATAACACAAGTTATTGCGCGGGTAAATAAAGGGCTGACCCAGAGAATATTTATACGCAAACGCAGCCAGTGTTGGCATTTTTGCAATTAAACGGAAAGAGGCAATTTCCCGTTGTCGTGGATCATGTATATCCAAGCTATCATGGTAAAATGACGACAGGGCCCCAACAACACCGACCATGATGGCCATAGGGTGGGCATCCCGGCGAAATCCGCTGTAAAATCGGCTGATTTGTTCATGAACAAGGGTGTGGTGGGTAACGCCATCAACGAATTCTTTTTTTTGTGTTTCGGTTGGCAGATCGCCATAATGCAAAAGATAGGCAACCTCCATAAAATCACTGTGAAGCGCCAAATCTTGTATTGGGTAACCCCGATAAAAAAGCCGCCCTTTATCCCCATCGATAAATGTAATACTGGACAGGCAGCTTGCCGTTGACGTAAAGCCGGGGTCATACGAAAAAACACCCAGTTGTTTGTGAAGTTGGCTGATATCCAGCACATCTGGCCCCTCGCTGCCCGACAGAATGGGAAGCTGTATGGTTTTCCCATTATAGGAAAGCGTGGCATAGTTTTTGTTTGTGTTGTCATTCAAACGATGGGGCATTTGTTTTTTCCTGCGCGATTTTTCTGATTATATTTAATCATTCGTCGTCAGATGGAACAACTATTCTTTTTGGTCATTCTTTTTGATGGAGGAGGGGACAGAAAAATAGTTTATGAATCTTAATGACTTGTTAACCATTTTCGGTAAAGATTTAATTAAATCCAATATAATTTATGCAGAAGCGCACTATGTTTTTTCAGAAAAGAATCACGCCCGGACATTTTTGCGAAAGCATTGCAAATGTGGGGGCGGCCATTGCGTATACGACGTCCCTGTTTCTTTTGTCGACATCGTTTGCGTTGGGAAGTGGCAACAGTAAGTATGTTGGCAATCCCAGTGGGTTTGGCAAAGGGAGCAATAAGGGGGGGTATGTAAAATATATGGTGCAGGGGTCTCAGCCTTATGCCCCGCCCAAGCCCAAGGATGTAGTAGTAGTGCCCGTGGCTGCTCCGGTTTCTGCTGAGCCTGTTGCTGCACCTTCTGTTGAGGCTCCCCCTCCTGAGGATACCCCCCCTTCTGTGTCTATCGAAACCGGTGTTGGCTCTTCCAGTGGCGAAGGTGGTGGCGAAGGTGGTGGAACTGGTAGCGAAGGTGGCGAAACCTACTGGGGAGGCGATTTCAGCGCCTCTGAGGAGGATTTTTCGACCGATACTGGTATGTCATCCATGATGCCCATAACAATTTCTTGGGGTATCCATGAAAATGCGGCAACGACAGCCCATGCTGCGATTACATCGTCCGCTGCATACAGCAGCGGTCTGGCGAAAAAATCAAAGGACGATGAAAACGAGGACGACTCAGACGAAGACGCCCCCTCCGCCAAAAAATTCCTTGCCTTTTCCGCGGCTCGTCGGGGATCGGGGAGGGGGCCTTATGCCCCTGAATCTTTGTCAGGGTTTTCATCGGCAACCTTAAAAAACTATCAAGCCGGCGGCTATACCAGTCAAAATGCATTTAAACATATTGTCGAATCTTTGCATGGCGAGGGGGGTATAACCCTGCATGGCGAGGGCGGAGATTCTTCGCAAGCGGAGGGTGGTGTTCCAAGGCAAGCAAAATCCCTCAGGTTAAAAGTAAGTGGGGCCTATGCGCGGGGTCTAACGGATCAAATGGGTAAGAACGCGAGTTCCTCTGATGAGCATGATTCGGTTTTTATGACCCTGGATCAGTCGAGCCCAGCAACAGGACAGATTTTTGGGGTTTTGCTTGGCGGTGGATTGGGCACTTCCAAAGTCAGCAATGATGTTAATGGAAAAGGGAGCAACAAATCAGCCACAGTTGGTTTTTATTACAACCTGACCCTGCCAAAAAATATCCAATGGAGCGTTTCCGCAACCGTCACTGAGCTTTTCTCAAAAAGCAATCGCACCGTGGCTGCATCTGCATCCACGCCATCCTTTGTTGCTACAAGCCGTAACAAAACATACTCAAGCAGCGTAACCAATGGATTGTCTCATGCATTCAGCCTTACAGAGACGTTTTCATGTACCCCATCTGTTGGATTAACGTATCAGCATACGGTTCAACCAGCTTATGGCGACCGGAATGCAGGGGCGTCTTCTATTTATCATGCGGGTCAAAAAACGGATGTCTTAAAAGCCTCCGCTGGTCTTGCGGTTGAGGAAAAGATTCTAACAGAAACGCTGGATGTCAGGGTGAAATCAGCCTTTTTATACAGTTATGATGTGAACAAACAAGAAGCAAAAGCCAAGACATTCACAATCAATGGCCCACAAGCTGGAACGGTGACATCGTTGCCATCCCCAGGTAGAGGGTTGTTGTCAATAAACGGTGGCCTAGACGTGACACAACGGGGTTCCAATTGGACGTTTGGCACAACGGTTGGTGCTAGCATTCAGGATCACCGGAAATCGTATAACGTTGCCCTTAGGGTTACCAAGGTTTTTTAGGCAGGATGACGCGTTCATAAAACTAGGGTATGATTAGTTCAGTTCGACGTAAGAGTCATATCAAAACAGGACCCACCGTAGTTTTCCTTCGGCTTGACCGAAGGATCCAGCTGATAAAGATCGTTTTCTTTCTCTGGACCCTATGGTCAAGCCATAGGGAAACTCGCTTTTGTCTGGGTTTTATTGACTTGTTACGTCGAACTGAGGGTATGATTAGCGTATCTTAATGGAAAACCTGGGAAATATGGCTCAACACGTTTTACTGCCGATGGGTTTGGATCAGGCCTTTACCTATGCATTGCCTGATGGTGTGGACGTTGGTGATGCAAGGGTTGGGCAGCTTGTGTTTGTGCCCTTTCGGAAAAAGACGCAACTGGGTGTTATCTGGGGCACGGATGAATCCGCTTATGCGGGAACCGTTAAGGAAATTGAGTCTTTAACGCCGTTTTGTTTGCCGCCATTGCTGCTTGATTTTATCGACTGGGTGGCTAAATACACGATGAATCCCCGCGGGATGATCCTTAAAATGGTATTGGCATTACCGTTGGCTGAGTTTCAAAAGCTGCTTCGGGCACCCCCGCCTTGCCCCCCTGTATATCGATTTGATCAGCCTGTGCTTTTATCCCCGGCACAAAAAGAAGCGGCTGATTTTGTTATTAAGTCTGCCGGCAAATCCCAACCCATCTTGTTGGATGGTGTAACGGGTTCCGGCAAGACAGAGGTTTATTTATCAGCGATCGAGGATGTTTTAAAACGCCAAGACCAAGCTTTGGTTTTGTTGCCTGAAATTGGGTTGACGACGCAATGGCTCAAGCGGTTCGAGGATCGATTTGGCTATCCACCCCACCTGTGGCATTCTGATATTTCACTGAAACAAAAACGGCTAACGTGGCAGCGGACCCTGGCCGGGGACAGCATTGTGGTGGTCGGGGCTCGGTCGTCCCTATTCCTGCCGTTTTCAAAGCTTGGGCTGATTGTGGTGGACGAGGAACATGATCCATCGTACAAGCAAGAGGATCAAACAATTTACCATGCCCGTGATATGGCCGTTGTCCGGGCGCATTTGTCCAAGATTCCTGTTATCCTGGCATCAGCCACGCCATCATTGGAATCCTTTTCCAACGCGCAAAAAGGGCGATATCATTATCTAACGCTGGGGGATCGCTTTGCGGGTGCAATGTTGCCATCAGTTTCCGTTGTTGACATGCGCCAACAGCATAAAGCTCACTGGATATCGGCTCCCATTTTTCATAAAATTAATGACCGTCTTCTTAAAAAGGAACAAACTTTACTGTTCCTCAACCGGCGCGGGTATGCTCCTCTGACTTTGTGTCGGGAATGCGGACACCGTTTTATGTGCCCAGCCTGTGCATCATGGTTGGTTCTGCATAAAATTTATCATAACTCGACCGAAAATTTGCGATGCCATCATTGTGATTATTATCAGCCCCTGCCAAAGGTATGTCCACAGTGCGAGAAAGCCGATTGTCTGACCATTTGTGGCCCGGGGGTGGAGCGCATTTATGAGGAGGTTCAAAAACGGTTTCCACAAGCCCGAACCCTTTTGGCCGCCAGTGATCATGTTTCAACGGCTAAAGAAATGAAAGCCATGATTGAGCAAATTCAAAATCATGAAGCAGACATTATTATAGGGACGCAGATGTTGGCCAAGGGACACCATTTTCCAAAGCTTACTCTGGTTGGTGTTATTGATGCGGACATGAGTTTGAATGGCGGAGATCTGCGGGCAGGAGAGCGAACCTATCAATTGTTGCATCAGGTTGCGGGCCGGGCCGGGCGCGAAAAGCATGCGGGGGAGGTTCTGTTGCAAACATTTCACCCCGATCATCCTATTATGCAGGCGCTTAAAAACAGTGATCGTGAACAATTTTATGCCTGCGAGCTGCAGGAACGTCAGGTTCAGACCATGCCCCCGTTTGGGCGACTTGCGGCGGTGATTTTGTCGTGCCTTGATAATGACATGGGACAGCAGGCCGCCCACAAGCTGTTTCGGACGATCCCGGCTGCGTTGCCGACTGGTGTTTCGATTTTTGGACCCGTCCCGGCACCCCTGGCGCGATTAAAGGGGCGATATCGGTGGCGCTTTCTGATCCAAGCCCCGCGGAGTGTTAGTTTGCAGCCGATTTTACAGCACTGGCTGCAAAGCGCCGGCCCCATTTCCCAAACCGTTAGGGTTAGCATCGATATTGATCCCCAAAGCTTTTTATAGGGAATACTTTGGGGTTATTTTAGGAAACAGAACATGAGCAAGGTATCTGTTCGTTTGCTTTCTGGGCAGCGGCATTAACCATCAACTGTTCGCGCATTTTCCTCATGCAATCATCATCGATATTACTATTTTTTAAAAAATATCACCTGTTGCTTGGCAGCATATTCATTTTATGGGTCATTTTACTTTCTATGATCATAAAAGAAAAATTGATATCGAGAAAATCATTGAGAAGATCGAGTTATAGGGAGTGAACTACGAAGTTTGTATTATATAAGAAATTCCGGGGTTTGGGTTTAGGATGCCTTTTAGGAAACAGTGCACGGGGAATCTGTTGGTTCGTTGCATTTTTCTTTCTGCATGGCATTACACATCAGTCGTTCACGTATTTTTCTCATGTAATCATCACTGATCTTATTGTCAGAAAGAACCAATTTGACACGCTTCGTTCTGGGAAGAATTTCAAAAAGGCTTTCGGCATCCTTGTCTTCTATTGAATTATGGCTCAGATTAAGCGAGGTGAGGCGACATTTGGGACTAGAAAGGGCATCGAAGAGACATGAACTCAGCTTTTTTATTCCATTGTGGCTCAGATTGAGCGAGGTAAGGTGACAATTGGGGTTCATAAGAGCATCGGCAAGATCTTCGACATCACTCTCACTGATACAACTATAGCTATAATCTAATGTTGTAAGTTTTGTTTTGTGAAGACAATGAAAAGGAAATTTGTGTTCAAAAAACTGACTATCTCTAAAAGACAGCGTAGTGACGCTGCAATGAGGTTCGCAAAGAGCATCAATGAAACGGCTGTTGATGGCTGTCCTATCGTCCTTGTCGTGATGGAGAGTAGCGTCCTTGCGACGAAAATAAGAGTATACTGCATAGTCACCGCAAAGAGGATCATGACTTGAATCGAAGACGACCACCACCCCAGGGGTTTCATGGTTGACAAAAAGCCCCAACTTTGTAAGTTTATAATCGGGACTGGAAAGGATATTGCAAAGTAATGAAATTGCCTTTTCGTCCAGTCTGCCGCACATAATCAGCGTAGTAAGTTTGGTCGGATCCAAGGCTGAAAGAAAATTCGTTGCGGCTATGGAATTTGGCCCCTCCCAAGAAATCATAAGTAATGAAATTGCCTTTTCGTCCAGTCTGCCACATATGTTCAGCTCAGCAAGTCTGTTTTGAGGCAAAATCAAAGAAAGCCATGTTGTGGTTTGGGAATTTTGGGTTTGATGACAAGTATCGGATATGACAGAATCTGTATCTTTAAAATCTTTACATAAAGATTCAATCTTTTCTTTTTTATCTTCATCTTCACCAATGTATTCAAGTAGATTTGATTCTTCGCAGAAAAAAAGTTCGTTGCGAGGAAACCAAGGGGGTGGATTGTGTGCAGCGTATGCGCTATCACTGCGTTTTACTACTCGTATTCTTTTTATATTATTTAGTTTATTTTGTTCACGATCTATTAATTTAAAATTATGAAAATAAATGTGATAGAACCTACAAAAATTTTTTAATCTATCAAGGGCTTCGTCGATATTTAGGTAAAATTCTTCGTGGGCTTTCTCTATAAGGTCGTGGCCCGACATGGCAGTCTTTCCGTGATCATCGTATCCCGCGTACTCGTAATATTTTTTGATGAAGCGATTACGTATGCTGGGTTCTAGTGCAAAAACTAATTCTTTGTGTGTCAACATGTTTTCCGTTTTTAAATAAAATCTTATCCCAAGGAATTTTCTTTGGATGTTTTCCAAGCTCTGTCTTGATAGCAGGATTCCCAATAACGTTTTATTTGCTGAATAAATTCCAATTGAGCTGGGGTCCAGCATTAAATTGCGTTGATATTCATCCTCGTTCTTAAGGTCTGTTAGCCACTCCTTTAAAAATTCACAAGGATCCAGTTCCATCAAACGTTTTCGAACATTTTCATGTAATGGATCGCCCATCTGTGGTAGATCAAACAAGACCGATCGAAGACAAGTTGATTTATCGCCGGTCTTTAGGTATTCTGCCGGTCCTAAGCTATGGTCATTGTCAATGGTGACAGCATAAGGATTATCTGATGAACAATCCGCCACAATGATATTGGACCCGCGACCATCTTCGGGATTGGTCAGAATGCTTGCAATAATAAGTTCTGATAGTCGTTCTGAGTCCAACTTGTATAAAGTTTCTGAAATCGCCCTGTCCATTCCCACGCCTTCGATTTCATTGGATACAAGAAATATTTCATTAATCCCCCCGGGCCTTTTTCGCATGATGACCTCTGACCATGATGTCCCCCGACCAAACAGCTGATGTATAAACATCTGAATTGCTCGCTCTATACCAGGGAGCTCCGGCCATTGTTTGAAGCACAACCCATTGGTGAATCCAACCAACCTACAACCATTTTCAAAGCTTTTGCTATCAGCTTCGCGATTTGCCCGCTTTGGTGAAAATTCACCCTCTGCATTAAAGAGAATGGAATTCGGATCTGAAATATACCTTGGACCACAACGTGTTTCAAACTGTATACAGGATGAGTCCAATGGTTTCGTAAGAAAAAAAGGTGGTTCATTTAGTAATTGGGAATGAGGGACAGAATCACAACTTTTTTCATCATATTCGAACTGTCCGTTGATGCTTGAATTTCCTGATACAGTTACACTGCTTATGCTATTGGCCCCAATAGCAGAATGTATCAGCATGAACAGAATAAGATTTGCTAATATCGTAATTGAAAACGTCAGTCTTGCAGATTTATTTATTATTTTACGATTTGTTTGCATAATTTGTTACCCTATACATTCAAAAACTCCCGTACTGAAATATACGCGGTGAAATTTATACTTCTCTGTTGTTATTTAAGCGGAAGATCTAAGAACACCTTGTGCTGCTGTCTTTTTTGATGTCTTCTGTTCTGGAATATCTGCATTGAATGTTATTTCGCAGTGTGCTGGTTGAAAATTTCGAACAGCCACCAAATACAAACAGGTAAAGAAACAAAGGACGCCAGCAATTCCAGGAAACCCAAAATACTGCCCCACAAAAAAACATCCAAACGACGTTAAAGGATACATAATCATTCGTGATAAGGCATAAGCCAAAGATGCTGATGTATAACGTCCAATAATGGGGAATGATCGAATTAAAAGCGCATCTGCCGGAACCGAACTTGGTCCAAAAATAACAAGCAACATTTGGATCATAAAAATATGTAGTGGACTTGTTGACCAGCTCGCCAGAAAAGGCAAAACCAGACCAACGCACAAAAATATCGATCCCCTGAATTTAAGAACTTTAAATGGGTAAAATCTTAACGCTGAGCGCGCCCACAAAAAAGTGAAAATCGCATCAATAATGGCAACATAAAGATTTTGGCGAATGATCTGATAACTATCAAGCCCATATTGTGATCCGAGAATACCCCCTAAATAAATAAATGTTAAGTAAAAACACATTGGTCCAATGCAATCAATCCCAACATAACACAACAAATTTTTACGATAATTTTTGGGAGCTATGATTGATGGAGCATTTTTGTCTTTGTTTCGTTCCCGTCGGCCTTTCAAAAACTCTGGCGTTTCCCTTAAATAGTTGCGCGCAATAGACCCAACAAGAGCAATGGCTGATCCGAAATAAAAAGCTGTTCGCCACCCATTAACTGGATTTAAAAAAGTCAATAAATTGGCAATTAACAAAGCAAAAACACCACCAAGGCTTGCCGAAACAATGACCATGCTTGTATAAAAATAAGACCTGGGGGGTTTCGTTATTTCGCTAATGTACACTTGGGCCCCAATGAATTCCCCAACAGAAGAAAATCCCTGCAACATACGACAGATAATCAATATAATCGATGATGCGATTCCAATCTCAGCATATCCTGGCAGAGAAGCAATCGTAAAAGAACACAATGACATCAGAAGAGTGGTGATAACGACCGTCGATTTTCGGCCATAGTGATCGCCAAGATACCCAAAAAACAAAGCTCCCAACGGTCTTAAAACATAGGTCGATGAGAACGTAAGGGTCGCCAAAAGAGAGGCCGTATAAGGATCGGAATCCATAAAAAATATTTTATTAAGGATAACGGCCATATGGATATACAGGACCAAATCAAAATATTCCAAAAACGTACCAAGCTGTATTAACGCCAACGACTTTTTTAATCTAGCATCATGCATAAAACACATCACATCCTAGGGACAATTGCCCCCACGTAACCCATTAAAATGAGATATGTCAATTAGAATTATGTAATTTTATGCAACTAAATTTTGGTGTGTCGTTTAATGTGTTTTTACAAATGTGTCCGGGTTCACATACATGTGAGACTCTGCGGCACACAGTAAAAAAGGGGGGGCGAGCGCGCCCATCAATAGCGCCGTAGCGAGCCCCCCCTTGTATAAACAAAAAAAGCCTCGAGAATAGGAATATATCAAAACACCTAAACTCAGAGGCCCTTATTATGCAAATCAAAAGACTGCATAGAAATATTTATAAACCGTATGCTTATGCTCGTACACAAGAATGTTTGGATTGTGCGGGTTCACATCAAATGAGACTCCGCTGCAGCCTCGGAACAGATATCCCGAATATACTCCATAGGTGTTAATCCCTTCAAGTTCCGATGAGGAC
>JAPLOP010000025.1 GCA_026400645.1 Alphaproteobacteria bacterium
CGTATAAGACGGTATCGATTCTGGGTAAGACCGACAGAGGTGTTATGGCCCATTATTGAATCGGGAGCCGGATGCCTTAATTGGGCAAGTCCGGTTCTGAGGAGGGGGGAAGCTTGAGTGATTGGCTTCCTCTACTCAACCAATTTATGAGAAAGGATCGAGCGCGATGGATATAGCTTGGACAAAAGGACATTTGGGAATTGCGTATATTGGGTTAAATGACCCAGAAAAAGCGCGATCTCTGTTAGAAGATGCCATACAAGTATATCGAAAAAACTTAGGCGAAAATAAGATAGGATTTGCGTGGGTATCTCTTCATCTTGGTCACGCCTACACAAGGTTGGGGCTTTATGATCAAGCACGGCCCCTTCTTCAAAAAGCTGCTGAAGCGCACAATAAGCTTTATGGAGAAAATCATCATTTTTCCAAAGAAGCCCAAGAATATTTGAGGGAGAATGAGGTGGCGGAGAAAAGCAGTCAGTAATTTAGGTGATGCCCAATGGAAACGAAGATGCTGGATTTTGTGTGTCCCTTGCAGGTGATGTCGTTGCACAGAAGGCGATATCTTTGATGATGTAATCCAGCCTTAAATATCATCAATTCCATTGGGCGCACTGCAGTTTTGGTAAAAACTCAAATCCTTCACATTCCGAAACAGTTGTTTTTCGGGGGCTATCCCTGTATATTTTTCTACAATGCATAATTATTCCGCTATATGGTTTGGGAATCGACTTCCAGGAGAAAAAACAACATGACCTCTGTGCAAGCTAAAATTCGTGAAGACGTGTTATCGACCCCGGTCATCCTTTTTATGAAGGGGACCAGTGAGATGCCGCAATGTGGTTTCTCCGCCGTTGTGGTGCAAATTTTAAAAAGCATGGATGTGCCTTTTAAAGCTGTTAACGTGCTGACGGAGCCTGAAATTCGCCAAGGCATCAAAGAATATGCAAGCTGGCCAACGATTCCACAACTCTATATCAAGGGTGAATTTATTGGCGGAAGCGATATTGTTCGCGAACTTTATCAGTCGGGGGAGCTTTTGACTTTGCTGAAAGCCCAAGAAATCATCGCTTAAATGAGCAAAAAAGACCAAATCCCTGATACGCACAGTATTCAAAACGTTGATTTTGAGAAAGCGCTGAGCGAGCGATACCTAGCGTATGCCCTGTCCACGATTATGTCGCGGTCGCTGCCGGATGTCCGGGATGGGCTGAAACCTGTGCATCGGCGCTTGATTTATGCGATGCAGCAGCTGCGCCTGGATCCAAAGTCAGGGTTCAAAAAATGCGCGCGCGTCGTGGGCGATGTTATGGGTAAATTTCACCCCCATTGGGATTCAGCAATTTATGGGGCATTGGTTCGTCTGGCCCAAGATTTTTCGGTGCGCTATCCCCTGATCGAAGGTCAGGGCAATTTTGGCAATATCGATGGCGATTCAGCGGCAGCCATGCGGTATACCGAGGCGCGCCTAAGTCAGATTTCGATTTTCTTGATGGATGGATTGGATGAAAACGCCGTTGATTTCCGTCCAACCTATGATGGAGAGGGGGAGGAACCGATTGTTTTCCCGGCAGCATTCCCCAACCTGTTGGCCAATGGATCCACGGGAATTGCCGTTGGAATGGCGACGTCGGTCCCCCCGCATAACCTAGAGGAGCTGTGTCAAGCCCTTGTGTATTTGATTGACCATCCCGATGCGACAAATGCCGACCTGTTGCCATTCATCCCAGGGCCAGATTTCCCAACGGGGGGTGTCCTGATCGAGGAACCCGATGTGATCCTGCGGGCGTATGAGACGGGGCGGGGAAGTTTCCGCCTTAGGGCCCATTGGGAGACTGAGGAACAAAAGGGTGGCGCATACAAGATTGTCGTGACACAGATTCCCTATCAGGTTGAAAAATCAAAATTGATAGAGCGAATCGCGAACTTGTTGGCGGATAAAAAGCTACCCTTTTTGGATGATGTTCAGGATGAATCGGCTGATGATATTCGGCTTGTCCTGCAGCCGAAAAGTCGGAATGTGGACCCTGCTGTATTGATGGAATCTTTGTTTAGGCAAACCGATTTGGAAACGCGTGTTTCCCTGAATATGAATGTTCTGAATGCGTTGAATGTTCCAAGTGTGATGTCATTGAAAGAAATTCTGCAATGCTTTTTGATGCACAGGCAGATCGTGCAAAAAAGGCGGGCAGAATACCGCCTTGATCAAATTGCGACGCGCCTGGAGGTTTTGGCGGGGTATCTTGTTGCGTATTTGAATCTGGACGAAGTGATCCAGATCATTCGAGAAGAAGACGACCCCAAAGCAGCGTTGATGACCCGATTTGATTTGACGCAAAATCAGGCAGACGCGATTTTAAATATGCGATTGCGCAGCCTTCGGAAACTTCAGGAGCTTGAAATCCGAAAAGAACACGCTGACCTTGAAAAAGAACAAAAGGGCTTGAATCGTTTATTGGCAAGTCCAAAATTACAATGGCAGAAAATTCAGACCGAATTGGGGGAATTGATCACTCAGTTTGGCAAGCATACTGCCCTTGGGGCGCGGCGGACAGTCATTGCTGGGGCTCCAGAACCGGTTGCATTGCCGTTGGTTGATGAAATCGAAAAAGAAGACGTCACCATCATTTGTTCCAACAAGAATTGGATCCGGTCTGTTAAGGGGCATCTGTCCCCAGAATCTAAGGCTGAAATTAAGTATAAAGATGGGGACGAGGAACGCTTTGTGCTGCCTGCCCAAACGACCGATAAATTTGTTTTGTTTGCAACCAACGGGCGATTTTATACGATTGGTGTGGACAAAATACCGCGGACTCGGGGCCCCGGGGAAGCTTTGCGGTTGTTGGTTGATCTGGAAAATACCGAAGAAATTCTGAATGCCTTTATCATTCGGCCTGATAAGCTGGATGATCCGTTCTTGGTTGCATCGACGTCTGCCCATGGGTTTTTGGTGCTGGCAAAGGATATTTTGGCGCAAACAAAATCAGGGAAACAGGTGTTGACCTTGGCGGATAAGGAAAGGGCGCATTCCTGTGTGCCTGTTGTGGAAAGCGATTCGGCCGTTATTGCCGTCATTGGCGAAAATCGCAAATTATTGATTTTCCCTGTGCAGGACCTACCCATCATGAGCCGGGGCAGGGGCGTGACCCTTCAAAAATACAAGGACGGGTCCATGAGTGATCTTGTCGTGTTTCCACCAACCACCGGATTGCGGTGGGTGCGTGCCGGCAAGTCGTACTTGGAAAAAGATTTGCGTACATGGCAGGGTCGTCGTGCATCCAGCGGGCGCTTGGCCCCAATCGGGTTTCCCCGAAGCAATAAGTTCAAAGGATAATTTTTTATACCTTATCACATTTTTTTCTTGCGTATAAAAACGTATTAACGCTAAAATTATTCATATTATATTGGTAATTTTGGTTTTAGTAAGTATATATGTTGTATATTAAATGTGCTTTTGTTTCGGTTGTGCTGTGTTTATCATTTTTTCATGGGGCTAATGGGGCGGAATTCTCAAAAACCGAACTGGAAAATGAATTCGCAAAAAGGGAGATTTTCGGAAATCCAGCCAAGCTTACTGAGCTGGATGCATGGTTAGAAAATAACCGCGATATTATTAACAAACCTTTTCCTAGTGTTTATCCAGTCTTGCAGTCGAAGCTCCCAATAGAGATTGCTGCTCTAGGTGCAAACATTCTTGGCTTGTCGCATATCTTGAAGGTTGGGGCGATTATTCCTCAGGGGTTAAAGGGGGAGATTGAAACGCATATTCTTATGCTGACTGCGTTTGGGGCCAAGAAGCCTTATTTTGAAAAACTAAACGAAGGTGTTGTTGAGAATCTGCGGGATATTTTGAAGATTTTTGATGAGGAATTTCCTCAAAGCTAATCATTAAATCTTTATGGGCTTGTCACGAATTCTGGATTGCTCAATGGGTTTCGTCCTCATCGCATGATGTCGTCATGGCGAGCGAACGGAGTGAAGTGTGGCCATCCAGGAAATTCACGAATCATTTGCGGAGATGGTGTCATTAATTCTGGGTAAGTAGGGCTAAAAACAATCCAAAAAGATAGAAAATGGAAAAGGCAAACAGCTGCAAGTTTGTTTCTTTTTGATAGTAAAAGCGAACGCCCATAGCAATAAAAATCATCCCCAAAACAATCGCGCTGACCAAATAAATGGAACTTGCCATTTGATAATGATAGGGCAAATAAGATGACAAGACCGTTAGTACGCTATAAAGCATGATTTGCTTTTTGGTTGATTGATCTCCAAACACACAGGGCAACATGGGGATTCCTGCCTTTTTATAATCATCCTGACACTGAATACACAGTGACCAAAAATGCGCCGGCGTCCATAAAAAGATAATCAAAAATAAGATCCAGGCCTCTATGGGGGCGGAATTGGATACAGCGGCCCAACCAATAACGGGGGGCAATGCACCAGAAATACCGCCAATAACAATATTTTGTGGAGTTCTGGGCTTTAGAAATATCGTATAAACGCACACGTAAAAAAGGATCGTTCCCGCCAAAAGCATGGCCGCCAGAATGTTTACCGCAATGACCATCACCGCAACAGATCCGATGGCCAGGACCGCCCCAAATGTTAATGCAGAATTGGGATCAATTCGACCAGCAGGGACAGCCCGGTTTTTTGTGCGATCCATCAGCGCATCGGTATCCCGTTCCCACCAGATATTGAGGCAACCAGCCGCCCCGGCCCCAACGGCCAAACTTAGTATCGCCAAAAAACCAACAAACGGGTGAATGCGCCCTGGGGCCAACAGTATTCCGCACAATCCCGTAAAAATAACCAATGACATCACGCGTGGTTTTAAAAGTTGCCAGTAATCGTTTAGGCCGGCACATTTCATGTGATGTTGGGGTGCGATCATTATTCAATAACTGGCTGTTGTTCAAATGTATGAAATGGGGGTGGGGATGAAACGGTCCATTCCAATGTTGTGGCGCCATCGCCCCAGGGATTATTAGGACATGGGATTTTATCACGAAATAGACGCCAAACGATATACAGGAAAAGGATGGCGCTTAACCCCGATAAATATGCCCCAATGGATGCCACATAATTCCAACCCCAAAACGCATCTGGGTAATCAGGAATCCGCCGTGGCATTCCGGCCAGGCCCAAAAAATGCATCGGGATAAAAATGATATTGACGCTGACAAACATGAACCAAAAATGGATTTTGCCTAGCGTTTCATTGTATTGATAGCCTGACATTTTACCGATCCAATAATAAAATCCTGAAAAAACACCAAATACAGCCCCCATTGATAAAATATAATGGAAATGCCCAACGACATAATAGGTATCATGAACAATCACGTTGACGCCGCCATTGGCCAGGATAAGACCCGTCAATCCGCCCATCGTAAATACCAAAACAAAGCCAACGGCAAATAGCATCGGCGTTTTAAAAGTAATTGACCCGCCCCACATGGTGGCCAGCCAGCTGAAAACCTTGATTCCGGTTGGGATGGCGATGATCATTGTGGCCAGGGCGAAATAGATGTTGGCCTTTGCGCTCATCCCAACGGTGAACATATGGTGCGCCCAAACCAATGACCCAAAGGCACCAATCGAAATCATCGCATAGGCCATGCCCAGGTATCCAAAGACGGGCTTTCGGGCAAATGTTGAAATCACATGGCTCACAATGCCAAAGGCCGGCAGGATCATTACATAAACCTCTGGATGGCCAAAAAACCAGAATAAATGTTGGAACAAAACGGGATCTCCGCCACCGGCTGGATTAAAGAATGTCGTGCCAAAATTCCGATCCGTCAGTAACATTGTGATTCCCCCCGCCAGAACGGGCACGGTCAGCAACAGCAGAAATGATGAAATCGTAACACCCCAAACAAACAGGGGCATTTTATGAAATCCCATCCCAGGTGTGCGCATATTTAAAACGGTCGTGATGAAATTAATCGACCCCAGGATAGATGACGCCCCCGCCACATGAATGGCCAACAATAAAAAATCAACAGATGGCCCCGGATGCCCAATGAGGGAGCTTAAGGGGGGATACAACGTCCAGCCAACCCCGGCGCCCGTCCCAACGATGGCAGCCAAAACGGCCAAAATTAGTGCCGGAATCATCAACCAAAAGCTCACGTTATTCAGCCGTGGAAACGCCATATCGGGCGCGCCTATCAAAAGGGGGACAAACCAATTACCAAATCCGCCGATTAATGCGGGCATCACAAAGAAAAACACCATCACCAAGCCGTGGATGGTGATCACAACATTGTACATCTGGGGATCCAGAACGGTACTGCCAGGATGCATCAATTGGGCCCGCATAACCATCGATAGCAGGCCGCCAACCATCGCGCCTACGATAGAAAGAATGATATACAGCGTCCCAATGTCTTTATGGTTGGTCGACAGAATCCACCGTCGCCACCCTGTTGGAATGGAATGTTCGTGATGTTCGATAGTATTGGTCATTTTGGTATTTCTTTTTCTTGTTTGTTTAGCCACTGATCATACTGGTCTTTCGATACAACCTCTAGTGCAATCGGCATGAAACCATGTCCGGCTCCGCACAATTCGGAACATTGCCCGTAATAAACGCCTTCTTTTACGATCTTGAACCACGTTTCATTGATTCGCCCTGGAACGGCATCCTTTTTTACGCCCAATGCGGGCACGGCAAAACTGTGGATCACATCGGTCGATGTCACGATGACGCGCACGGTTGTATTGACGGGGATGACAAGGCGTTTATCAACCTCTAACAACCGAAGCTGCCCCGGTTTTAAATCCTTGTCCTGGATCATGTAGCTATCAAACGAAAAGCATTTTTTTGGATCATCGTTGATATATTCGTATGTCCAATACCATTGGCGTCCAATAACCTTGATTGTCATTTCTGGATTTTGTGCTTTGTCCAAGAAAAACAATAATTTGACTGTGGGCACAAAAATGATCGCCAAAAGGCAGACTGGAACAAGTGTCCACGCGATTTCCAAAAGAACATTATGGGATGTTCGGCTTGGGATTGGGTTTCGACTGGCGCGAAATCGAAACACAATGTATCCCAAAATCGTTGAAACGACAACAGCAATACCCGTAATCATGATTAGCAATAACGAATGCATCGATTCAATCGCATCCATAACGGGCGATGCAGATGGTTGAAAATACATCTGCCACGGTTTCGGGGCAGAGGCTATGGCGGATTGAATTCCCATCAGAAAAATAAAAATATAATACATCATAGTCTACCTGCAAAACATCCTGCTATTCTGGATAAAGTTGTGACGAGATCCCTGTCAGATACGCGTTTGTCAGGCCAGCGCCTTCTTTCATAATCGTTGCCCAGACCAGTAGGTTTTGTCGATCAAAAATGCCAACAAGGATTGTTTTCCACAACGATAGGTCCGCTGTGTGATAATCAACAGGGTAGGGGATGATGTTATCCAATCCAACCCTTCTAAACAATCCAACGGCTCGTGGCATATGAAAGGCTGACGTAACCAAAGCCCATTTTTCTCCGACTTTTGGCTTGATGATTCTATATGTATTTGCGACATTGTCGGATGTATTTTTAGCTGTATTGTCAAATTTAAGACGTTCTGAATCGATTCCCATTTCTTTGAATAGCTGCTCGGTTAGGGCTGCCTCTTTCGGCGTGCCCGTGAAAACAATGGGCAAATGGTTGTATCGCTTGGCAAGGGCTATGAATTCAATGAGTCGACCGCCTGCTCTATTATAAATTGGGCGCTTGCCTATCTCACTTTCTGCAAGCGAAAAATATCCCCCTAGCAAAATTAATCCCTTAACATCCTCAGGTAGCTCGGTTTTTTCAGAAAAACGGTGCTCTAGGTTGTATAAAATAATACGTGAGAAAGGTGTTAGGGCAATAAAAGCCAAAGGCACGCCTGCGTAAATAACTAGTCTCTGCCCAAATCTGCGTGTGTTTGTTCCGGCTGCATACAGTAAAAGCCCAAGCCCAAGAGAGCAAAAACAAATAACATCCAGATTAATTAAAATCCAAAATAAGTTTTCCAAGATATAGATCATCTCATCATCCTTTGTTATTTTTGTTGACACATAGTTTTTGTAAAGCGTATTGGGTGTTATGTGCGCTATTGTCGCTTTTTCCTTATTCTCACATAAAGGGCGCCATCACCTCCATCTTTTTTTTCGGCACAGCTGTATCCAACGATCAAAAGAGGATGTTGGCCCAACCATTGTGGGACGAAATCTTTTAGAATACCGCGCCCCCCGTTGGCATGCCCACCCTTTCCCGTGATAACCAGGGCCCATTTGTTTCCCTGATCTTGGTTCCTTAGAAAAAAGGTTTCTAGGGAGATTTTGGCCCTTTCAACGGTCAATCCATGCAGATCTAGGCGACCCTGCAGGCGTATATTTTTAGTGTCGCGGCTGATGAGCGTGGAAACCGAAAGATGGGATGTCGGTTTGCTTTTTTCGGCCTTTAAAAAGAATTTTGGGAGCGGGAAATTATCTTCTCCGGATGCTGGCAGGGGTAGGGGGCGTCCGTTTTCTTTTTGTTGCAGGGGTCGGATGCTGCTTGTGACAGCAGCCCAAAGGTTGCTTTCTTCATCCGATAAGGTACGTTTTTTCATTTACAAGATATATGTGCCCAATCTATATCCCCCTCCAGATCATTTTGCGGGAATTCATGGATGGCCGCGTCGGGCGTTGCCCTCCTCGCCATGACTGTAATGGTGTCATGGCGAGAGAGCGGAGCGAGCGTGGCCATCCATGATGTTTCGGCAAAATCATATGCAATGGGCATAAAGTTTATGCATTTTCTGTGCGTGTTTCGACCAGTAACCAACTTTTGCTATCCGATCCTATTGGCTTTTCAAATGTCCAGTAATCGGTCATCGGTACGCTGAAACGTGCAGGGTTATCGAAACTGTGACCCTCTTCATTAATGGTGATGACCCTTTGCTGACTTTTAAACAGGACCGTAACGCGTGCTTTTTTGTTTTTGACATCGACTTTATGGATTTCGGCATGCACATCCTCGATTTCTGTTTCCTGGCGAAGATTATTTTTTTCGCGACTCTCTATGGCTGTGGCGAATTGTTCATACACATCGGGGCTGAGCAATTTTTTCAGTGTCCGATGATTGGCTGTGGCATAGGCCTGAATAATCATAGTGAAAGCCGATGTAGCATTCCTAAGAAAAACCGGGCTATCAAAAGATTCATCCAGGTTTTGTAACGCTAAAATATCTTTTCTTGTGTCATCCTGATCCGCTGTGTCAGCATCAACAAGAACAGGACGCCTTGCTTTCTTTCTGAGGGAAACAATGGCATCCTCCATGCTGCTTGTGGGGATAGGCTGGGAAAAAATAGTATTTTTTCTCTCAGAATCCTTTTCGGGGCCAGAGTGCGTACCCAAGACTCCCCATAAGCGAAAGAACAAATACCCTGCTAAAACTGCAAAAAAAACTATTTCCATTTTCTAACCTTCCGTGACTACATTTTTATCATAGCTGGATTTATCAATTTTATAAAGGAACTCTTGTTTTTTTTCTTAACTCCCTGAGATACTACAATAGGGCCATCCAGAAACGTTAATCAGCTCTCTATTTCGGATATTATTTTATGAACACAGAAACAGAACAAAAAAGAAATAAACCAATGCTGGACTTTAACGCCCCCCTATCGCCAAACCGGGTTGGGAATTATTTGAGATACGATGGTGTTTATGATCAAATTCGTGCCGCTCGTCGAGAAGATGATTCTACGTTGTCCCAGGGGATATGGCAAACCGATCTTAAGCGTGCCGATTGGCCCTTGGTTGAAAATCTCTGTGTTGATGTTTTAACGACTCAGTCCAAAGATTTGCAGATTGCTGCTTGGCTGTGCGAGGCTTGGACGGTTCAGGATAATCTGTCCGGGGCAAAAAATGGCATCACCATGATCCATCGGTTGTCCAAAGAATTTTGGCCAAGTATTTATCCAGCACCAGAGGGTGACGATATAGATCATCGCCTGCATATCCTTGATTGGCTTGATGATACGCTTGCGATGCGGTTGATTCTTGTCCCTATTATCCCCCCCAACGTTGGATACCAACGTCCATTATGTTTGTCCGATTGGATTTCCGCCCTTAATCTTGAAAAATTATCAAAAAGAATCCCTGATGGGAAAAGCAATCTGGCCAGTGCTGAAAACCAAGGACGGGTAACTATTCAACGATTTCGGCAAAACATGCAATTGGCGGATGGGGATTTTCTGCAAACTTTTTTAGCAGACGCCCAAGGGATCAAGGAATCGCTACGGGACTTTGTTTTGTTTTTAGAAGAAGTCTGCGGTAAAAATGCGCCGGGGTTTCCAAAGATAAAAAGCAAGCTGGATGATATTATCAGGATCCTGCAGGCGGCCGTTGCTTTGCCTCAGGTTACACAAAGAATTCAATCTAGCGGGCAGAAACCAGAACCAACCCTGGGCAAAATGGGGGAGGAGGTTGATGATATCAATCAGTTCCTGACAGAGGCTGTAGTAACAGAAGTGCCTTTATCTCCGCCCCCGGGCCAGGATGATGATGCTGTGATGGTTACAGGTCGAAAGGAAGCCTATCAAGCCCTAAAGCAGATTGGTCAGTTCCTAAAAAGCCTGGATCCCCACAGTCCTGTCCCGGCCCTTGTTGAGTTATTGGGATCCTGGGAAGACAAGAATTTGGTCCAGATATTGAAAGATGTTTCAACCGGATCAGGAGAGGCGCACACAATATTGAAATTATTGGCGAGCGCGTCTTCTGCCGGTTGATAGGTTTCTTTAGGCCACCTTTGGATAGAATGGCCACTTTTTAACATAAAGGAGCCTGCGCAACGGTGTGTCTACGACAAGGAGCAGCATTCCAATCGATAACAAGCACCATACCGCCGGCCATTCGTTTTGATTGTTGGTAAGGAGGGCTGCAAGAAATGGTCCAGCTAGGAAATGGTACAGAGTAAAGCGCCATGAACCATAGATAATGGGAACAAGGAAGCAAACGACGATATAGGGATACCCACCGCGGAGCAAATAGCCCAGAATGGGTACGTCACTTATGGAATTCCAAATCCCGTTGATCGGAATATCCCATGCTATATGCCAATTGCCATGAACAGAGCAGAGTGTTTGGGCACACAGTGGGCGTCCTGGTGTGCAGGTTCCGGCCCAATCAAATGGGTACAATTGAATGATCATAAAAATTGCTGTGGCGAAACACATACAAAAAACAGGACCCTGGATTTTCCGTCGGACCGCGTCAGGGATAAAATGCATACTAAATAAATGAACAAAAAATGGTTGGAATGCAATATGCAAATATCCCAGAAGTGTGGCGATTTGATTCGATGGAAGGGAGCATTGTCCAATCACTGTGTATGTGTATGCCTGCAACGCCTCCATCAATGAAAAATATCCCAAACAAACCCATAATGCAGCGGGTTCCTTTCTGTAGGCCGCATATCCGCATGCACTAAACCCAATCGTTGCCAGGACTGTTGAGGCTTCTCCGCTCCAGCACATAATGTGTTTCCTTTGTTTAATCTAATAATTTGACTAAATTTATTGTAAACAGCAAAAGGTTAATGGATGGTTAATGAATCGCTTTTTGTGTGACTCTATCATCCTCTCGATGGGGAGGATGATAGGTCCGTGTTGTTCGGCCGAAAAATAGTGTTGCTAGGCTTTCTTTGGATAGAACAACCACTTTTTGACATGCAAAGAATTACTCAAAGGGGTCAATATAATGATCAGGAGCATTCCAGCAGACAGCAAGCACCATACGGCAGGGCGTTCATTTTTGTTATTTGTTAACAATTGCGCCAACAAAGGACCGCTTAGTAACAGATACAACGTGACGCGCCAGGATCCATATATAAAGGGAAGGACGGTCGCGACCAGTGTATAAGGATAGGCTCCGCTAAAGATATATGCTAATACGATGGGTATATTAAGCAAGGAATTCCCAATTCCGTTAATGGGGATATTCCATGCGACATGCCAGCTTCCTGTGACGGAGCATAATGTCTTGCTGCAAAGCGGCCTTGTCGGTGTGCAAACCCCGGCCCAATCAAATGGATAAACTTGTAGAATCATAATAATGGCTGCTGCAAAACAAAGGCAATAAACGGGGCCTTGGATTTTCTTTCGAACGTCATCGGGAATAAAGTGCATCGATATTAGGTTGACGAAAAATGGTTGAAACGCGATATGCAAATACCCCAGAAGTGTGGCGATTTGATTGGATGGCAACGAACATTGGTCAATGACTGAGTATGTATATGCCTGCAGCGCCTCCATCAATGAAAAATATCCCAAACTAATCCAAAGGGCAGTTGGTTTTTTCTTGTAGGCCGCATAGGCGCACGTGCCAAATCCTATGGTTGCTAATACCGTTGATGCTTCTCCGCTCCAGCACATAATTTGTTTCCTTTAATTTGTAAAAAAGTTTAATTGAAATTTATCATAACGAGTAAAAGGTTAACAAGCTGTTAAGAAATCAATTGCGTCAATTGTTTCTACATTTTTTTGGAAGAAATTATTGGGTCCAGGTGAGATCTGTTTGACAAAACCCCTAAAAAACGATTTAATGTGGACGGGTTTGCAAGAAATAAGAAATGGTTGACTATATAATGTCGGTAAAAAATAAATATAAAATGGTAGTCTGCGGCTATATCATTACATTTTTTTTAATGGGGCCAGGCATTGGGGCGACAGATGCAAAAGGTTCTAACTCAACCGATGGCGCAACATCATTCTATGAAATGGCCTATAAAACTGCCGGGCAAATCAGAAAAACCCTCGAGCAAACAAAGGAACAACGAAAGGAAGCCATTAAAAAGGGGCTTGAAAGTAGTATCGTTAAGACGTTTATAGATACCGAGGGGTTGCTGAAAGATCTGCTGGATACCATTGATGTGATTGCCAAATCACACGACACTTTAATTCAGCAGAATTACGAGGGTGAATGCCGCCATTCCCATGTGGAGGAGCTCAGCAAAAACAAGATTAAGGAGATTTCGGCCCTTATGACAGAATTGCAGGTCACGGTGGAAAGATCGGTCCCTCAGGAGGGGTTGGGCCCAACCAACGCACCTCATTCAACGCAAACCGTTACTGTGCACGTGCCCCGTGGCCACATCAAACCGGCCGACAGAATCGGTGTTCAGTCACTTGAATCCGAACCGCTTCCCAATGTATCTTATCAACCCATTAAACCTGTGTTGATGAATGATGACGAACAAGACTCACCCTCTAAATAAATCAGAGATATAAAATATGCACGCCCTAACGATTCTTAGTATCATTGTCATTTCATTGATGATTTCTGCTTATTTCTCAGCCTGTGAGACGGCAATTACGGTCGCATCAAAAGCCAAATTTCATCAACTCGCAAAAGAAGGAAACCCCAGGGCAATCATCATTCGTGATTTGCAACAGAAATTGGGCTTAGTTATCAGTGTTTTGTTAATGTGCATGACCATGATTAATGCGGGTGCGGTTTCTCTGGCAACGGATTTTTTGTCCGATATATGGGGAAAGGACGTCATGGGTACGATATGCACGACCATGATTATGGGGCCTGTTTTGCTGGTTTATGTCGAGGTGATGCCGAAAATGGTCGCCCTTCATAATCCAGAAAAAATACTCATGGGGTCGGCGCGATTCATACGGTTTATGTTTACCTTTTTTCAGCCCGTCAATAAAACAATCAATTGGCTGGCCAGAAATACGTTAAGTTTGGTTGGAATTCAGCCAACAGGGGGTAACGATCTGTATTCCTCCATCGAAGAATTAAGGGGGGTTATCGACTTGCACAAGGGGCCCGGCCAAGATGTTCAACAAGAACGGGCCATGTTGAAAAGCATCCTTGATTTGGGTTCGGTCCACGTTGATGAAATCATGGTTCACCGGAAAAACGTTACCATGATTAATGCCGGTGATCCCCCGGCTGTTATAATCGATCAGGTTTTATCCTGTCCTTTTACGCGCCTTCCTATCTGGCAAGATGATCCGGATAACATCGTTGGCCTTATTAATGCCAAAGCATTATTGAGGGCCGTTAAAGCCTATCATGGCAAGGTGGATGATTTGGATATCACCAGCATCGCTACCAAGCCCTGGTTTATCCCTGAAAGCACAGATTTGCTGGAGCAGCTGCAGGCCTTTCGACATCGGCGGGAACATTTTGCCATTGTTGTCGATGAATACGGAACGCTTATGGGCATTGTTACACTAGAAGACATTTTAGAGGAAATCGTTGGGGATATCGCCGACGAACATGACATAGCGGTAAAGGGTGTGCGCCCCCAAGCGGATGGGTCATACATCATTGATGGTAGCGTGACCATTCGTGACCTGAATCGGCAATTTGATTGGGAGTTGCCGGATGATTTGGCATCAACGATTGCGGGGCTTTTGTTGTATCAGGTGCGGTTAATCCCCAAAGTTGGCCAGGTTTTTATGTTGCATGGTTTTCGGTTGGAGGTTTTGCGACGCCAAAGGAACCAAATCACGTTGATCAAAATCACCCCACCAGAGCCGATGTCTGTTCAAGCGGACTGAGGTCAATCTCTTTTTTCGTTCGTCTTAAGGGTTTCTTAATCTCTTCCCTGCATACTATAAGATGTCAATAGAAAATAATTAGCACGGAGAAATCTAATGAAATTTTTAAATAAAATTATAGTGTCTGTTGCGGCTATTGCTGCAATGACAGGAATGGACGTCAGGGCCGATGACGTAAAATTATCGGATGGGACGACGGTATCGGTTGAGTCTAAATACGTGAAAGAAGAAAAAAAAATGGACAAACTGAAAGACAAGAAAAAACTGCAGGCTCTCTGTAAGAATGATTGTACGGTCAAGGTTTGCGGAAAAAATCCATTAATGGCTGCATTTTGTGCTAAAAAATGCCCCTCTGATTCAATTGCAAAAAACTGTTTAGCAAAGGCAGCCGGCAAGGATGCCAAGGCAAAGGGCGGAAAAACAGAAAAAGCTGCTAAGGGTAAAGATGGCGCGTCTGATAAATTTGCTGCCAAAAAACCAACAGCAAAAGAAATCAAGGCTGCAAAGAAAAAAGCAGCAGCAGAAGCACTTGCTAAGCAGAAAGCCGAGGAGGCCGCCGCTAAACAGAAAGAGGATGAAGAAGCTGCCGCTAGCGCTTCCAACGATGATGATGGTGCTTCTGCTGATACTCAAACAGTTGATGATTCTGGTGCTGATTCATCCGACTCTGATTCTTGAGGCAAAAATTATTCAGAAAACTGTTCCCGATGATAGCAAGGCAGGACTTAAACATCCTGCCTTTTTTATGGTATCTTTGAAATTTCCCATTCCTTTTAAGGGTTTCTTAAGTTTTGTGCCGCATACTTTAATATGTAAACAGAAAACAATTGAAATGGAGACAAGGAATGAGATTCTTGAATAAAGTAATAATGGCCGCTGTGGTGCTTACAGCACTAACGGGCATGGAAACCAGGGCAGATGACACAAAGAAGGTATATATTATTGGCGGCCTCGAAAAAAATGCTCAGGGCAAAATAACTGACAGGGTAACGCCAGGATCCAAATATCTGAAAGTTCTTTCGGAATTTGAAAATAAAGCAATCGCTATTGTCAAGGCTAACAAGAATTATACTAAGGAATATACTCTCAATGGACCAAATGGAAAGAATCTTGGGGTCAATGCAAAAGCAGTAAAGAAAATATGTAACTCTAATTGTACGGGAACTAGGTGGACAACACGCGCAATGAATGCTTGTGGGAATGATCCAACTGGAATGGCAGTTTTGTGTGCCATATCCTGCCCAAGGTCAGAAATTAAAGAATGCTTAAGTAAGGGAAGTGTGGATGTTGATGCAGAGCGTGCAAAATATGGCATACCCACAGGAAAGCCCGACGATTGGACCCCTTATCACAAAGAGCAAGCGGATCTAGTTCACAAAAAGGCAACGGCGCATTTGGCAGGAACAGCAGGTAAAGTTGCCAGTAAGGCTGCTAATGCAAAGGTAAGCACAGATAAGGTTGTGGCGGATGGTAAGGCTGCAAAGGTTAAGAGGCTTGCTGATGAGGCTGCCGCTAAAAAGAAAGCTGCTGCTGCTAAAAAGAAAGCTGATGCAGAGGCTGCAAAGGCCGCAGCAGCCGCAGCTAAGCAAGCCGAGGAAGATGCAGCAGCCGCTGCAGCAGAGGAAGCTGCACCGGCAGATGATGCTGCTCCGGCAGAGGAGGAGGCGGTTCCGACAGACGATGCAGCCGCTACAGCTGATGATGCTGCTCCGGCAGAGGAAGCACCAGCCGAAGAGGTTGTGGTTGAATAGTCTTTCGTTGCTAACGAACGAAAAAAACGTTCTATCATTAAGGCAGAGTTTAAACGCTCTGCCTTTTTTGTTGTTCCGTATCAAATTGAAAATGGTATTATAGCTTGATACAACCAGCATGGATAAACAATAATGACAAAAAATAACGCAGCACTGGGCCAAATTGACCTTCCTGAATGGGATCTGTCGGACCTATATCAGTCTCTAAAAGATCCAAAAATTCAAAGCGATATGGACTATTGTGCCAAGGGTGCGGAATCATTCGCCCAAACATACGGTGGAATGTTTGTTGGTGATTTCATTCAGGCCTATGACCTTGCAAAGGCCATTCAAATTTATGAAAATCTGAGCGAGCTTTTGGGGCGACTGTCTAGCTTTGCCGGCCTGAATTATTATAAAAATTTAACGGATTCAGCAGCGCAGCAATTTTATCAAGAAACGTCTGAAAAAATCACAAAAATTAGCACGCATTTTATTTTTTTCACGCTGGATATCAATAAAATTCCCGATGAACCTTTGCAAAAAGCATTGGCTGAATCGACTGAATTAAAACGGTACGAACCTTGGATTCGACACATTCGAACTTTTAAAGCCCACCAGCTTTCATCGGAGGCCGAAAAGCTGTTCATGGAAAAAGCATTAACATCCAGCAGTGCTTGGAATCGTTTATATGACGAAACTTTAGCGAGCATGAAATTCATCATAGATGGGCAAAGTTTGACCCTGTCCCATGTTACAGAAATGATGAGCCATAAGGATCCAAAAGTTCGACGTCAGGCTGCCATGGCTTTGTCGGATGGATTAAACCAAAACCTTTCCCTCTTGGCATTCATCACAAATACGTTAATAAAGGACAAGGAAACAGAGGATACCTGGCGTCAGTATTCATCCCCAACCAGCGAACGTCATTTGGCCAATCAGGTGGAGCCCGAGGTTGTGGAGGCGTTAGTATCCGCCGTCAAAAGTCAGTATCCGAATTTGTCACATCGGTATTATGCGCTGAAAGCAAAAATGCTGGGTCAGCCCACATTACAGTACTGGGACCGAAATGCGCCATTGCCCGATGTCGCAGAATCGAAAACCAGCTGGCTACAAGCGCGTCAGATTGTGCTGCAAGCATACGAACAATTCAGCCCCAAAATGGCCGAGATTGGCCGCCCGTTCTTTGACAATCATTGGATTGACGTTCCAACGTTAGACGGCAAAACATCCGGTGCATTTTCGCATCCAACAGTCCCGTCTGTGCATCCCTATATCCTGCTCAATTACCAGGGGAATTTGCGCGATGTAACAACGTTGGCGCATGAATTGGGGCATGGCATCCACCAAGTGTTGGCAGCAAAGCAGGGGCACCTGTTGTCACAGACGCCATTGACATTGGCCGAAACGGCATCCGTGTTTGGGGAGATGCTGACGTTCAAATCGTTGCTGAAACAGTGCACGGACCCAGCCCAGCGTCGCCAGCTTTTGGCCAGCAAGATCGAGGATATGCTGAATACGGTTGTTCGCCAAATCGCGTTTTACGATTTTGAAAAACGCATCCATACTCAACGGAGGCAGGGGGAGTTAACGTCCGAAACATTGGGGGATATTTGGATTGAAACACAGCGGGAGGCATTAGGTGATGCTATCGTTTTGGATCCGCTGGTTCGTCCATACTGGGGATATATTTCGCATTTTATTCATTCGCCGTTTTATGTATATGCATATGCTTTTGGGGATTGTCTTGTGAATTCACTGTATGCGGTTTATGAAAAGCAACCGGATGGATTTGCTGAAAAATACGTTGATTTGTTGTCAGCTGGCGGTACAAAGCATTTTGCGGACCTTTTGGAACCATTCGGTTTGGATGCTCGCCACCCCAGTTTTTGGCAGCAAGGATTGACTATGATTGCGTCATTTATTGATGAGCTGGAGGCGATTGTTTCGGTTGGATAAACAGAAAATCGATTTATTATTGCATCGTTAACCAGATATTAACCATTTGGTCCCATAATTCTCTTTAGGCATCACGCACAAATAATTATAAAGAGGGTTAAAATGTTTTATCAAGTAAACGATCATGTCAGTAATCTCGGTCAACAAACGGAAATTACTTTAAATGGTCGGTTAACGCATGCAGACTATCCAGTATTCCATAAAATCACCAATGACTTGGGAAAGACAGAAAAGCAAACATGCGTTTTTAATTTATCCCGGTTAGATTTTATTGATTCCGCTGGTGTTGGAATGCTATTGCTGGCACAAGATAAAGTCCAAGAAGGAAACGGCAAAGTCATCGTTCGTGGTGTCCATAGTCAAGTCAAAAAAATGATTGAACTGGGGCATTTTGAAAATTATCTAACCATCGAAAATCGTGATGATGCTTAGGTTTGCAAGGGGATGTGGACTGGGACTGGTT
Source organism: Alphaproteobacteria bacterium (assembly GCA_026400645.1). NCBI lineage: Bacteria > Pseudomonadati > Pseudomonadota > Alphaproteobacteria > Alphaproteobacteria bacterium. Next base: position 18,723 of record JAPLOP010000025.1, read on the forward strand.
GTTGCTTGTCTGGTTTCCCTGGCCCACGCATCCACCCTTATTTTTGATTTGATCCCCAGCGATATATCCAAAATGGGCAAGATTCACGATGATCCCAACAATTTTCGGACAACGTGGGATGATGATCGAAAGGGGAGTCAGGGTATTAACCGAACGGGCCTGGCTGACCTTAAGATTTCCGGAAGCGCCCAGTTTTCTGCCAGTCAACTTAAACACATGCTGAATCGGTTGCAGCAAAAAGATGTCATTCTGGTTGATCTGCGGCAGGAACATCATTTTTTTCTTAATGGCTTGTCTGTTTGCCAATACAGCCCCTATTTCAACGCAACCTGGGGAAAAACGTCTGATGAAACTAAATGGGAAGAAGAAAAAGTTGCCGGACTTTTGCGCAATGGGCAAAATCTGAATGTCGGACTTGTTACTAAACGTGGGGAAAACGATACGATTCAAGCCGCGATTCAGGAATGGCTGACACCCAACACTGTGCAGATAGAATCGAAGCTTGCCGCCCAATCTGGAGTCGGTTCTGTTCGTTTTGCGATCGCGGATGATCAGCGCCCATCGGATGTTATTGTGGATGAATTTCTGGCCTTTATGAAAACTGTTCCGTCAACGACCTGGCTCCATTTTCATTGTCGCGGAGGAAGAGGTCGTACCACTCAATTCATGGTTATGACCGATATTCTTAAAAATGGAACAAGGATTAGCCTGAATGATATCCTCAATCGCCAATGGGCAATTGGGGGCAATGATCTTGTGCACTTAAGTCCGCGCGCATTGAAAGATCCCTTCCTTAAAGAAAAGGCGACAGAGCGATTGAAATTCATTCAGCATTTTTATGAGTATGTCAAATCTGGGGATGGGTTGGGACATCAATCCTGGAGCACTTGGGTGGTGGCGCATCCGATTTTGAAAGGTGAAGGGAATGGGTTTAGTCGTGATTAATTTGTGACACTCAAGCACAGATCATTTTTGATGACTTCTTAATTATCTTTAGTTTTTCTATTTAATTCTGTAGCATGCCCTATTCGTGCAGTATATTTTTATTCTAATGACAAAATTTCTCCCCATCCTTTGTTTGATCGCGTCTTTTTTCTTGTTAAAAAGCGCGCTTGCTGGTGCCCCCATCACTGCCTTAAAGCCCGGAATCACACCGGTCAACTTCAAGCAATCCGTGTCTTTCTCTCCTCCGAAAGGGGATGTGCAGATAAAAAAATGCGCCCCTGCATTGCAGCCTCATCGTGCGGAATATGAAATCACCCTGCATAAAAGCACTAACCCAGAAATTGCTGACGTCAAGGGGACGCTAACCGTCCAATTGGCAGACGTTGGTAATGGATGGACGTTTGAACAGCATTCCACCCTGCAAGTATATTCAAATGATGGGTCGGCGGAACAGTATATTACGACGATCGTATCCTGGGAATCAAAGGACGGCAGATACTATCGCTTTAATGTGCGTTCGTTACACAACGGGGTCGAGGAAGACTGCGTTCGCGGAAATGCTGCCCCCTCGACAACGGGAGAGGGTGTTATGCTAAACTATGAACAACCCACAATTATCAAAAAGACTTTGCCGGGTGGTGTTTTGTTCCCCATACAGCATTTGCAGCAGGCTTTGTTTGCAGCCGCATCGGGTCAGAATTCCCTGCCCAACAAGACTGTTTTTGATGGAAGCAGCGAAGCATTTGAGCCAGTAGAGGTCAACACGATTATCACGCCTGTGAATAATCTGAAACTGGTTGTGAATGACCCAAGGTTGCTGTGCACAGACAAGGCATGGTCATTGCAGATGGCCATTTTCCCCCAGAACAGTCAAAGCCCGGATCCTGAATATGAAATCAGTCAGATCATATTGCCATCCGGGATTATTGCGTCGATGGTCATGGAATACGGCGAGGGATTCAGTACACAGCTGACACTGAAAAAGGTTGATGTTTTTTCACCGGCGCAAAACTGATTTTACCTCGCAAAAAATCGATCTATCCTGGGTGACAGACGCCCCGCAATTAAAAATGATGTTACGGCAGCGAAACATCCTGCAATGATATCGGCAGTGTAATGTGCCCGTATGGTCAGCATAAAAATTGCCATGGTCAGGACGAAAAAAACTGAAAAGTATGTGATCGTTTTGGAGAAATTCCTTTTGGCGATTGCTAGGGCTGCAAGGGCTGTAATTCCAACGTGACTCGAGAAAAAGAAATCGGTGGCGACATCGTATGTCTCGGTCAGTGACGGAAAACCGGGATAATGCCAGATCAAACCCTGGGGGATTGGAAAGCTGATCAGGGCCTGGGCAATTTGTCGCATGAGCGTCAAGATAATCAGGGCTAGGAATGGGCGCATTGTTTTGCCAAATAAACCCCAAAGAACAAGGCCAATGGTGATAATGTCCATACAAACAGAGCTTAGAATAAGCAGGGAATTTGTTATTTGTTCATGCGCTAAAAGGAAATGATTAAACGGCTCAAGCCATTTATGCATCAGATCAAAAATACCCTTTGATTCTGTACTTTTATGAAATACTTCCAGTAAGGCTTGACTGTATCGCCATGCAACAAGGCCCAGTGTTGCGAATGCTAATTTTCCGGCAATAGGTACATATGCTAATAATGTGCAGGGGGGGTGAGAAAATTTTGCTTGTCATTTTTTTCCAATATATAACGGGGTTAATTTATTTTGGGTGCAATTATGATCTTGCACCCAAAATCTTAATATATTACTAATGGGCGTTATAAATTGTCCTGATAAAGCCAAATTGTTATGTCATGCTGCGTTGGGCTGTGTGGTGTATGCCCACTTCAGATGATTTTCCACATTTTGTCATCCTCGGGCTTGACCCGAGGATCTGTGTGTTTTGCTCAGGAGATCCTCGGATCAAGTCCGAGGATGACAATGGGGTTGTGTGGGGAAAATAATCTGGAGTGAGCGCACATGGCGTACGTCGGCTTAATTTAAATTAGGGGAGGGTTGTATTCATGCGTGAAATTATTCTTGATACGGAAACAACGGGTCTTAGCCCCAATGATGGACACAGGATTATTGAAATCGGCTGTGTGGAGTTATTCAATTGCGTTCCAACCGGCCGAACGTTTCAGTGTTACATTAATCCAGAACGCGATGTTCCACCGCAATCGACAGCCATTACGGGGCTTACGACCGAATTTTTAAAACCATTCCCTGTTTTCTCAAAAGTTGTTGATGATTTTTTGGACTTTATTCAGGATGATCAATTGGTCATTCACAACGCCAAGTTTGACTTAACTTTTTTGAATTTTGAGTTGTCACGCCTAGGGTTGGCTGTATTGCCGCAAAGTCGTGCTGTCGATACGCTGTTGATCGCCCGGCAGAAATTTCCCGGTTCGCCAGCCAGCTTGGATGCGTTATGTAAACGATTTAATGTTGATTTGGGAAAGCGGAACAAGCACGGGGCGTTGTTAGACTCCGAATTATTGGCAATTGTCTATCTGGAGCTTTTGGGTGGGCGTCAGCGTACGTTGGCCATGGAATCGTCCAGGGATGGCCCGGCGGCGGAAACCGTGGAGATTGGCACAAAACACGTAAAACGTGCGGCACGTATATTTGAAATTTTTGATGAAGAGGCTAAGGCGCACAAGGAATTCTTGGGGCAGATCAAAAACCCGCTATGGAGCCAATATTAGGTAAATTAAATTCACAGTTAATTAAGGAAAAAATATATGAAAAAATTATCGCCTGCTGCAGTCCTTTTTATGACGGCGCTATCGGCTTGTGCTGCCAGCCAAGACGAACATCTTTTGACGCATGATAACCTAAGGCAGGATTTTGATTTATCTGTTTATCAAAAAAATCTTGAAAGAAAACCCAACTTAACGTTTTCTTTGGATGTGGAAATGGACCTTTTAAAGGAGCTTGGTGAATTTGACCTTGGGCGGTTTTTATTGAAAAACAAGGGTCTGAATGGATATTGGACTGCCTATATTATTCTGCACGGCCCCCTGGAAATCAACTTAACCCCTTTGGAGACTTGGTTTTTACATAAGGCACCCACGGTCAGGGCAACACAGGAACGTTTCGGAATTTTTAAGCAGCAACTTTCGAAGTACCTGAAAAGCGAAATCATACTAGCATCCGTTCCCTGTGGGTTGATGGATGATTTGTTGGGGCTGGATTACGCACAGTGTGAAGACGTCAAGCTTGTGGGGATTGATTTGGATGGTGAATCTTTGCAGTTCGCACAAAAAAATGCCCAGGCACACGGAATCAATGCTGTTGAATTTATCAAGAGAGACGCATGGAATTTAGGGGTCAACGCGGAATACGATGTGCTGACAAGCAACGGTCTTAACATTTATCAGCCCAATGATGAAAAGGTCGTTGCGCTTTATGGGGAGTTTTACAAGGCGCTTAAGGCGGGCGGTATATTTATCACCAGTTTTCTGACGCCGCCCCCGGTTTTATCGGCTGAATCGCCATGGAACAATTATGATCCAAGTGATGTGTTGAAGCAAAAGGCTATATTTGGCGATATCATTCAGGTGGGCTGGCAAGCTTTCAGAAGCGAATCAAAAACCAGGGATCAGCTTGCGCAGGCAGGGTTTACGGTTCTTGATGTCCTGTATGATTCCCAGGGGATGTTTCCAACGGTTGTGGCGCGGAAGTAGGGGCAGAAATTACGCAAGTTAAGTTTTTTCGTTAGAATGTTGTTGTCGCGATTGACTTTGTGGCCATTTTTTGCTATTAATCAGTATCTTATATATGAATAAAGGTTTTATAATGGCAAGACGTTGTGTAATTACGGGCAAAGGCGTTCAATCAGGTAATAATGTTAGTCACGCAAACAATAAAACGCGTCGTCGTTTTCTTCCAAATTTGCAAGAAATATCCTTGATGAGTGAATCTCTTGGCAGGATGGTTCGTTTGCGGTTGACAACCAGCGGTATTCGCACCATTGAATTCCATGGCGGTTTGGATTCATTTCTTGTGAGGACTCCTGCTGCAAAGCTGGACCTAAAGATCGCTACATTGAAAAAAACCATCATGGAAAGAATTGCGGCAAAATCTGCTTCCTAGTGAGCGATTAGTTGTTTTACGGCACAAGTTTTTGCTTGTGCCTTTTTTCTTGCCTGGTAATTGATGGATGGGCTTCCAAGCCTGCTAGATGGTTGAATTGAACGTCTATGGATATTTTCGTTTCCACCATTGTTTGTTTCCTTGGTCAATTCTCGCCTGAGTTTTTGTCGTTACTGACCTTTCTTGTTTGCGGTGTCGTTCTGCTATTCTTTGTCCGGTACTTTGGCGCACCCGGATTATATGTTTATAACTCAATCGCTATTGTTGTTGCAAACATACAGGTATTGCGCCTGGCAAAATTTAGTTTTTCCCCAGAACCCATGGCGCTTGGTACGGTTGTTTTTGCCACAACATTTTTGGCTTCGGATATCCTGGCAGAACATTATGGAGCAAAAGCCGCCAGGCAAGCGCTTGCGTTAAGCTTTTTATCCCAGATTTTCGTAACTACGTTGATGATTCTGACGTTGGGGCATCCATCCCTTGATGATCCTTTGTCAAGCAATCCGATCTCGGTTGACCGGGCGATGACCACGCTTTTTGTGCCGTCCCTGCGTTTCCTGTGGGCAAGTCTGATTGCCTATGCGATCAGTCAATTGTTTGATATTTGGCTATTTCAAAAAATCAGAGAATTAAGCCAAAGCCGTTTTTTATGGCTCAGGCAAAACGTTTCAACGCTGCTGTCGGGATTGTTGGATAATTTTATTTTTAGCATAATCGCATGGGTTATCCTGAATCCAACGCCAATTGATTATTACACCCTAATGGTTAGCTATGTGTTCGGGTCTTATTTGTTGCGCTTTCTTGTTAACCTTGGCGGTACACCAGTTATGTACTTAAGTTATTATATGCACAGTAAGCAGACACTTACTCATTAGGCCTAGGGTATGTGGAATCCTGGAAGGCGCGTGGCCATCCAGGAAACTCACCAATCATTTGAAACGGGTATATGTCGAATTCAGATTAATTAATAATCCATTCCGCCCATACCACCCATGCCGCCGCCCATACCACCGGCTGAGGCGGACTTTGGTTCTGGCTTCTCGGCAATCATGGCTTCGGTTGTAATCAACAAGCTGGCAATGGATGCCGCATCTTGTAATGCATACCGAACGACTTTGGTTGGGTCGATAATGCCGCTTTTTAGCAAATCAACGTATGTGTTGCTTTGTGCGTCATATCCATAATTATAGTCACTGCTGTCGGTAATTTTACCCACAACGATTGACCCATCGGCCCCTGCATTGATGGCAATCTGACGACATGGAACTGTCAGAGCTTGGCGAACAATGCGAATACCGACTTCTTGATCTCCATTGGCGCCTTTTAAGTTCTCCAATACTTTCAAGCTCCGAACCAAAGCAACACCACCACCGGGAACGATTCCTTCTTCGATTGCTGCGCGTGTTGCATGCATTGCATCTTCTACGCGGTCTTTGCGTTCTTTGACTTCTAATTCAGTTGCACCACCAACGCGAATAACAGCAACACCGCCGCTGAGTTTAGCCAGGCGTTCTTGCAATTTTTCACGATCGTAATCAGATGTAGTGTCCTCGACTTGTGCACGAATTTGGTTGCAACGGGCTGCGATTGATTCTTTGTTGCCAGCGCCATCAACAAGCGTTGTGTCGTCTTTTGTAATGACAACCTTGCGTGCTGTTCCCAACATGTCAATCGTAACATTTTCCAGCTTTAGGCCAACGTCATCGGAAATAACCTGACCACTGGTCAAAACGGCTAAATCTTCTAACATGGCTTTGCGACGATCACCAAAACCAGGTGCCTTTACTGCAGCAACTTTCAAGCCACCACGAAGCTTGTTCACAACAAGGGTTGCCAATGCTTCGCCTTCGACATCTTCGGCGATAATCAACAATGGACGACCAGACTGAACAACGCTTTCCAAAACAGGTAACATCGCTTGCAGGCCGGACAATTTTTTCTCGTGGATCAAAATGTACGGATTTTCCAATTCGCAATTCATTTTTTCAGAATTGGTCACAAAGTAAGGTGAGATATATCCGCGATCGAATTGCATCCCCTCAACAACATCCAATTCGGTCTGGAAAGATTTGGCTTCTTCGATTGTGATGACGCCTTCTTTGCCGACTTTTTGAACAGCCTTTGCCAACATTTCACCAATTTCGCGTTCGCCGTTTGCCGATACTGTGGCAACCTGGGCGATTTCTTCGTTGGTTGAAACTTTCTTGGACCGTGTTTTGAGATCGCTGATCACGGCTTCAACAGCCATGTCGATACCGCGCTTTAGATCCATTGGGTTCATGCCAGCGGCGACTGCTTTGATTCCTTCGCGAACGATAGCCTGTGCCAAAACGGTTGCTGTTGTTGTTCCGTCCCCAGCCAAATCCGATGTCTTGCTGGCAACTTCACGAAGCATCTGTGCGCCCATATTTTCGAATCTGTCGGACAGTTCGATTTCTTTTGCAACAGAAACACCATCTTTTGTAATGCGTGGAGCCCCAAAGGATTTTTCGATCACAACATTACGACCCTTTGGTCCCAATGTTACTTTTACAGCGTCAGCCAATATATCAACACCGCGCAACATTTTGTCGCGAGCATCTGTTGAAAAGCGTACTTCTTTTGCACCCATAGTATAAATTCCTTTTTTTAATTCTATATTGAGTAATAATGTTCGGTTTATTGATTAACCGATTATGCCCATAACATCAGATTCTTTCATAACAAGATAATCTGCGCCTTCGATTTTGACTTCGGTTCCGGACCATTTGCCAAACAAAATTCTGTCGCCGGCTTTGACTTCTAATGGGACGATATTTCCGGCTTCGTTGCGTGCGCCATTACCGACTGCTACAACATCCCCTTCGATGGGTTTTTCTTTGGCAGTATCAGGGATAATAATCCCGCCTGCTGTTTTTTCTTCGGATTCGGTACGTTTGACAAGTACACGATCGTGCAGAGGTCTAAATTTCATGGAATTCTCCTTTTTGATATTTTAGTTTTGCGATTGCTTTTCTGATCGCTTGACCGATTGTAAGCACTCTCGGTTGCTGAGTGCTAATTTAAAATGAGAACCCTTTTCTGTCAAGCTGATTCTTGCAAAATTTTTTATTGACGTCACATTCGTAAATGGTGTTATATAAACCCAGTGCCCTTGTGGCGGAATGGTAGACGCGGTAGACTCAAAATCTATTATTCGTGAGGATGTGGGAGTTCGAGTCTCCCCGAGGGCACCAATTCATTCCGTTTTTTCTTAAAGCGATATCCTGCGAAATTCTGCGTATAGCATCAGCAAGAATCCCCCCCGTGCTTAAGATACGTACAATCGAAAGATTTTTCGGTATACAAATCGTATCGGTTACCGTCAGTCGCCCGATGGGCATTTTATCCAGAACATAGGTTGCGCCCGGACTTAGAACTGCATGCGTGATATAGGCATCAACGGAACACGCCCCAGCCCCCATCAACGTGACCGCTGCCTGATATAGAGTTTCTCCTGATGCAATAATATCATCCACAATTACGCATTTTTCCCCCCGAACATCACCCATGATGGAATGAGTGTGAATCGCACCATCATCAGCGCGACATTTATCAATTACGGCCACTGTTTGGCCCAGGCTTTTGGCAATATACCGAACGCGTTCTGCTCCGCCCTTATCAGGGGAAACGATCACGATTGGATCGGCACCATATGTAGCTTGCATATCTTGGATAAACAAAGATGACGCTGTCAAATGGTCCACAGGTATTTCAAAAAACCCCTGAAGGTGAGGGGAATGAAGATCCATCAGAATCGCGCGGTCCGCCCCAGCGGCCGTCACCAGGTTCGCCACCAATTGGGCGGTAATGGGGGATACCGGGCTTGATTGCCGATCCTGACGCCCATATCCATAATAGGGAATAACTGCTGTAATGCGGCGTGCTGACCCGCGTTTTAGTGCATCAACAATAATCAACAGCTCCATCAGATGATCATTGGCCGGGGATGACGTTGATTGAATAACAAAAACATCATCGCCCTGGACGGATTCATTGATCGTGACAAAAATTTCATCATCACCAAAGCGCTTGATTGTTATGGGCACCAAGGGGGCACCCAATTGCTGTGCGATCTTTTGTGCAAGTTCAGGGTTGCTGCGACCGGCGATAATTTTCATCAATTTCATGTCTCAAGGGCAATCACTGCTACTTGACTACCAAAATGCGCGTCTTGACGCAATGTCTTTCGGCGAAATCTGAAAAATCGATCCTTATCAGCCGGGGAAAATTACAGCGGGTCCTGTTTGATGTCGTTTCTATATCGACTTTGTATTAATGATCCTTAAGAGCTTTTAAAATCTCTTCACACACTTTCTTTGCGTCGCCCAATACCATAAGGGTATTATCTGCATAGAAAAGTTCATTATCAACGCCGGCATATCCGGGTGCCAAAGATCGTTTTACAAACAAAACGGTTCGTGCCTTTTCAACATCCAGAATGGGCATTCCGTAAATTGGGGACGCAGTATCCGTTTTTGCCGCTGGGTTTGTGATATCGTTGGCCCCAATGACAAAAGCGACATCGGTTGATGGAAAATCGGAATTGATATCGTCAAGTTCCAAAACCTCATCATACGAAACGTTGGCTTCGGCCAGCAAAACATTCATGTGTCCTGGCATGCGGCCCGCGACGGGATGGATTGCATACCGGACTTTGACACCCTTTGCTTTTAACGCGTCAGCCATGTCACGCAAGGCATGTTGGGCTTGGGCAACAGCCATACCGTATCCAGGGACAATAATGACTGAACCTGCGTTGGCCATCATGTAAGCTGCATCTTCGCCACTGCTGACTTTTGCTGGGCGATCACTTTCGTGGCTGTGACTTCTGTCCCCACCAGATTGATCTGTTCCAAACCCGCCCAAGATCACATTATAAATGGAACGATTCATCCCTTTACACATGATATAGCTAAGGATTGCCCCACTGGAACCAACCAAGGCACCTGTAATAATCAGCAAATTGTTGTGCATTGTAAAACCAATGCCTGATGCAGCCCATCCCGAATACGAATTCAGCATTGAAATCACGACCGGCATGTCGGCGCCACCGATTGGCAGGATCAAAAGAAAGCCTAGTGCAAAGGATAACACGGTCAAACACCAAAACGAGAATGCAGATCCGGTTATTGTAAATATGCCCAAAAGCAAAGCAATCGCGATTCCGAGGGAGGCATTTAACAGATGCTGTTTCTGGAAAACCAAGGGCTTTCCACTGATCAGACCTTGAAGCTTGCAAAAGGCGATAATGGATCCCGTAAAGGTAATCGCACCGATTGCGGACCCAAGGCCCATTTCAAGCAGGCTAATAAGGTTGATGTGTCCCCGTACCCCGATGTGAAACGTTTCCGGGGAATAAAAAGCTGCTGCCGCAACAAAAGTGGCCGCCAACCCAACCAAGCTGTGAAATCCTGCCACAAGCTGGGGCAGGGCGGTCATTTTGATGCGCTTGGCAATGACGGTTCCGATTCCACCACCAATAGCAATCGCAATGATGATCGAAACGTATTTGGAAACGCCCGATGAAACAAGGGTGGTTAAAATCGCTATAACCATTCCGAACACACCATAAAGGTTGCCATTCCGGGATGTTGCTGCGGATGATAACCCCCTTAGGGCCATGATAAAACAAACGGCTGATATTAAATATAAAAATGCAGAGAAGTGAATAGACATAAAGAATTTCCTTTTAAAGGTTGCTTTTTATTTGCTTATTTGGTTTTGGAAAACATTTGCAACATGCGTTGGGTTACAATAAAGCCACCAAAGATGTTAATAGAGGCAAGAACCACAGCCAGCAATCCAAAAACGTTCGATGTGCCATGGCCCGACAAAGCGGCTCCTCCGGCGGCAAATAAAGCACCAACGATAATCACGCTAGATATGGCATTGGTGACAGACATTAATGGGGAATGAAGGGCTGGCGTGACTTTCCAAACGACATAATATCCAACAAAACAAGCCAGGGCAAAAACGGTCAGCCCAATCACAAATGGATCAACGTTGACCACCTCTGAATGTTGAATCACGTCACGTACCATCGTTTCAAGCTCTTTAGCTTCGGCGCTGATTTGTCTGGAGGATTGAAAAATTTTTGATGTTTGATCGAGTAGGCTTTGGGAATTCATAGAAAATTACTCCTTAAAGTTAGGGTGAACGATGGCACCTTGATGTGTTAGCGCTGTGCTTTTTATAATCTCATCGTCCCAATTGATGGTAATGGGTGCGGTATCATTTGGCTGAAGAATTTTAAAGAAATTCAACAAATTTCGTGCGTAAAGCTGGCTGGCGCTGTTGGCGACAAGGCTTGGCATATTAAAAGGGCCAACAATTTTGACATCGTGCTTGACGACCGTTTTTCCATGCTCGGCCCCAACGCAGTTGCCGCCCGTTTCCGTTGCCAGATCAATAATAATCGAATCGGGTTTCATGTTTTTCAGCATTTCATCTGTGATCAGGATTGGCGCTGGTTTGCCCGGAATTTGGGCCGTTGTAATAACGATGTCTTGGGTTTTGAGCGTGTCCAAAAGTTTTTGGGCCTGGGCCTTTTTATAGTCATCACCCATTTCACTGGCATATCCACCACTGCCATCGCCGGTTTCGGTTGAATCAACGGAAATGAATGTGGCACCAAGGCTTTCGACCTGTTCCTTGGCTGCCGTTCGAACGTCAAAGGCAGAAACAATTGCACCCAAACGCCGTGCTGTGGCGATGGCCTGCAACCCTGCAACCCCGGCACCCAGTACCAATACGCGGGCTGCTGGAACGGTGCCAGCGGCGGTCATCATCAATGGAAACGGGCGCCCGAACAGAAAGGCAGCCTTAACAACGGCTTTGTATCCTGAAAGGTTGCTTTGGGATGATAAAACATCCATGGTTTGTGCCCGTGTAATGCGTGGTAACAATTCCAAGCTAAACGAGGTTATTTTTTTCGTCGCTAGTTTTTTCAAAAGCGGCTTATTTTGATAGGGTTTTAGCATTCCAATAACAATGGAATTTTCCGGGATTTTCCCAATATCGCTTTCTGAAAGGGGCGAGACGGTCAGGAAAACATCTGCTTTGTCCAAAAGTTTGCTTTTTTCCTTTTCGGACACACATCCAGCGTTTTCATAATCCTCGTTTAAAAATCCAGATTCTTTACCCGCATTTTTTTCGATGTACACTTGGTGGCCGGATTCAATAAACTTTTTTGCCACGTCAGGGCTGAGGGCAACACGCCGTTCATGCGCCGCGGTTTCCTTTAGGACGACAATTTTCATAAGCCTTAATCACCTGCATTTTAATAAAACTAGTCTTATTATAGAGCTTTTTGAGCAGGAATAAAGGGGGGAATTAAAAAGCTTTGGGAGTGAACTGACAGAAAGAGTTGTTGGCTTGCCCTGAGCTCGACGTAAGAGTCGTATCAAAACAGCGCCCACCGTAGTTTTCCTTCGGCTTGACCGAAGGATCCAGCTGATAAAGATCGTTTTCTTTCTCTGGACCCTATGGTCAAGCCATAGGGAAGCTTGCTTTTATCTGGGTTTATTGACTTTTTACGTCGAACTCAGGTTATTTAGTCAAGGCCGTACTTCTCTTCGATCTCCTCAAGGGTATACGTTTTTTTCCCTGATTCTAAATACTCCTTATAGGCGGCCGCAGCCCATTCATGCTCTGCTTGGTCCTCCAAGAACTTTGTTAATGCTTTTTTGACATAATAACTTTTAGTGCGATTGGTTTGGGCTGCTAAACGATCCAGCTTTTCTTCTGTTGCTTTTGATAAACGGACAGAAAGCATGATGTACCACTCCTTTTCTTTGTTTCTATGTAGATTGTAACACATGTCATACAAAATTAAAAGCATACTTCCATAATGCGGTGCAGGGTGGTTGGTAAAAAATCGACATAATGTTAACATATAATTAACACATGCTCCCCAATTGATATATTCATTAGTAATTATGAAGTGGTTAGTATTATGATTCGTATTTTCATACTTATTCTTTTGTTATCTGTGCGCGGTAATTCTTATGCTGCTAGTAATTATACAGAACAGGACCAGATCCCCTTGTCGTTGGTTCCGCGTTTAACGATTCCGTTCAAGGTCTTTAGGGAGGGGCTTGCGGCAGAATTTACCCCAGATGAATTTGACTGTGATGACACGCGAACACCCAATGTTCGGATACAGTTAACAGGGAAACGAGTCACGCGGGAACGTCTCAGTCTTCCGAAGTTATCGACAGAAGATTTTGAAATCGCACTCAAAGCGCTTCAGGATGATTTTGTTTTTCAAATTGTCCTGTCTAATGATCATGAAACCTTAACATATGGCAGTGATGTTTTTGAGTGCCCTGTTAGCCAAGAGGAAAGTTTTTTTCATAAGCTATACTCCATCAACCAAAGATACATTACATCACACAAGGATGCTTTGTTTTTTCTGGATTTTGTTCACGAAAAGATTTGTGATTCCCATCCAGTTTTTTTTAAAAATAGAATTATCGACCTGAACGAAAGGAGGCAACAAACAAAGACGATGTTACTCCGATCCTTTGAAAGGCCGAACAGCGTTAGCAGTCATTTAGACTATTGTGAATGCGCCCAGTGTCTTGCTGAAAATCAAGAATAATTGTGATTTTTTATGGCAAGCATAAAGGGGCTCTGCTATAGTGCATTCGGAAGGTCGTTCTGGACAAGAAAGTCGCCAATCCGGTCAGATTCGGAAGGAAGCAGCCGTAACGATCCCTTTTTGGGTCAGAATCCGACCTTCCACCTGTTCATTCATCAATCAGCTCCGAAATGAACTCAATTTATGGTCTTAGTTTACCGAGTATTAGCGCGAAAATATCGCCCAAAGACCCTAGGGGACCTTGTCGGACAAGAGGTGCTGACAAAGGCGTTGGCCCAGGGGATAGAAAACGATCGCCTACCTCATGCCTTTTTATTGCATGGGATTCGCGGCGTTGGAAAGACCACGACGGCCCGAATTATTGCGCGCGCCCTTAATTGCATTGGCCAAGATGGAAAGGGCGGAATGACCGCCGATCCCTGTGGCGTTTGCGTATCATGCATCAGTATCAATGATGACCGCCATTTGGATGTCATCGAAATAGATGCCGCCAGCCGAACAAGCGTGGATGACATCCGTGAGATTATCGAATCTTGCCGATACAAAGCCGTCACGGGTCGATATAAAATATTCATCATTGACGAAGTGCACATGTTATCCAAAAGCGCGTTCAATGCGTTGCTTAAGACACTAGAGGAGCCCCCAGCCCACGTTAAATTTATTTTTGCCACCACCGAAATTCGAAAAATCCCCGATACGATTATTTCGCGGTGCATGCGATTTGATTTAAAACGAATCGAACCCCTGCAAATTATTCAGCATTTACAGGATATATCAACACGTGAAGGGTTTAAAATCGAACAAGAAGCCCTGGCGTCGTTGGCCAGAACCGCCGATGGATCGATGCGTGATGGATTGTCATTGTTGGATCAGGCGATTGCCTTGACAGTCGGCACAGGGTCCGATTTGATTTCTGCCACAACAGTTAAAACCATGTTGGGGCTTTGCGACAGGCAGGGATTATTTTCGCTGGTCCGTCATCTTTTCACTGGGGACGTCGACAATACGTTGAAAGAAGTGCGTCTGCTTGTTGGAAATGGGGGCGATCCCTCGGTGATTCTTCAGGATATTTTGGATATGCTGTATTGGTTGACCTGCTTGAAAAGCGTCCCTCAGCTGCAAAATGATCCAACCTGGCCAGAGGCTGACAGAACAGAAGGAGTGCAGATTGTGGCTCCGCTTGAAATGCCCACCCTCATTCGGGCGTGGCAATTGTTGCTCAAAGGATTGGAGGAGGTGAATTCGGCTCCCATTCCGGCCCAAGCGTTGGAAATGGTTTTGTTGAGGTTCTGTTACATGGCGGATATGCCGCCTTTGCAGTCTATTTTGGAGTCATTCAAAAAAAATCTGACTTCCGGTCATTCCACCCCCAGGGGGTCACAGGTGGCCGCTGCTCCTCCTGAAAAAATGGATACAGACCCCATAGTGTTGCCGCCCTCTCCGATTGCCCATCCAGTTGTTCCGTTGCCTGCTACCTTTGCGGATCTGATCAAAATGCTTGAATTGGCGCGGGAACCTTTATTGGTTGGTCACATTACACATGACTTGCATCTGATCGACTATAAACCCGGGGAGTTATCTATTTGTTTGGGGCCACAAGCACCAGCATCGTTCATCTCTCAGCTATCCCAGGTTCTAAAACAGCAAACCCAGCATGTGTGGAAAATCAATCTTGGTCAGAGCAAGGATCACAAGAATCTTGCTTTAACGTTGGCCGAACAAAAACAAGAACAAAAAAACGCTTTAAGTAACGAAGCATTAACCCATCCAGTGATATACTCTTTAAAGCAGTCCTTTCCTGGTTCAACCGTAACATTCATGGAGTAATATATGAAAAATCTTAATCAAATGCTTAAGCAAGCCCAAGAATTACAAGCAAAAATGGCTGACATGCAAAACAAGCTCAGCGAAGCCGAAATGATCGGGTTATCTGGGGGTGGCATGGTTAAAATCACCGTCAACGGAAAGGGTGAAATGAAGCATGTCAAAATCGATCCCGCCCTTATGGATTCCAAGGATAACGAGATTTTAGAAGATTTAATCATCGCGGCCTTTAATGATGCCAAGGCAAAAGTTGATTCCCATATGAGCGAAGAAATGGGCAAGGTGACCGGGGGATTGGCATTGCCAAAAGGATTCGAACTCCCTTTTTAAGGGGGGTACCTAATACCGCAGTTTCCTTGTCCGATCACCAATCTTCTTTTTAAGAAAAGAATCATAGAGAATGTCGAGCCAACCACAAAACCAAAAGGATTCCGCCCACAAATCATCGCATCCCAATGCTTTGCAGCCTATTCCGCGAGCCATTTGGATTTTGGGATTCATGATGTTTTCATTGAATCTTTCTTTTCTTATGGTTTATAGTTTTTCGGGAATTTATCTGAAAACGCTGTTGGGTGTCTCGACTACATGGATTGGCCTGCTCGAGGGGACAATAGAAGCCACATCCTTTCTTTTAAAACTATTGTCCGGCATATTTAGTGATTATCTAAGGCGTAGAAAACCCCTTTTGGTTTTGGGCTATGTATTATCCGCATTTAGCCGGCTCCTTTTGGGTTTGGCGTGTTCATTTGGGCTGGTTTTTGCTGCGCGTTTAATGGAGCGTATTGGCAATGGATTGCAATCCACACCAAGGGATGCCATGGTTGCTGACATTGCTCCGCCACGGCGAATTGGGGCGTCTTATGGATTAAAACGGAGCCTAGGTCAAGCGGGTGCCTTTCTAGGGGGGGCAGTCGGTATTTTGGCCATGTGGTGGACATCCAATGATTTCCAGCAAGTTTTTTGGCTAGCATCCATTCCGGCATTTATCGCGCTTTCAATCCTTATTTTTATGGTCAAGGAACCAAAGCGCTATGACCACCCTGCTGTGTCGGCCGAAATCCCCCTGCCTGTTCCCAAGAGTCGCCCAAAAATGCGGTGGTCAAATTTGCGATTACTGGGGCAATCATTTTGGTTGCTAATGGTTGTGAATGCGATTTTCATGCTATCGCGAATGAGTGAAACTTTTCTCATTCTCCATGCACACGGCAATTTCGGACTAAAAGTCACCTATGCCCCATTGGTTATGATGGTTTTTAATGCGGCATGGTGCGGGGTTTCTTATCCTGTTGGTGTTTTGGCTGATCGCATGAATCGATATTGGTTTCTGGCTATTGGAATTATTTTTATCGTATTGGCCGATATTGTTTTGGCAAGCGCATTATCCCTACCTGTTTTTTTTATTGGGGTGGCTTTGTGGGGGGTTCAATATGGCATTACACAGAATATTTTTCTTTCCCTTATTGTTGAGAGTGTCCCAGAAAACCTGAGGGGGACTGGCCTTGGTTGTTACTATATCATCCTGGCAACCTCTGCTTTTTTTGCCGATCTTGGTGCCGGGGCGATTTCTGAACATTATGGAGAGGCCTATGCATTTACGACTAGTGGAGTCATCGCGCTTTGTTCCTTGCTGACTCTTATGGTAATAATGGGATACAAAAAGAAAAAATAAGCAACGAAAGCATAAATACTGTTGACCATTTGAATAAACTGATTTAATTTATTCTCATAAGGCTTGGTGGTGAACTGAGTTTGTTTTTTTATTAATCACGTTTAGGAGTTATTATTATGTCAAAGTTAGCATTTGCATTCGCAGTAGTAGTAGCATTTTCCGCAGCACACGCAACAACTGAAGCAAAAAAAGATGTTGCTCCAGTAGCAGTTGTTCCAGCAACGACAACTCCAGTAGTAGTTGTTCCAACAACAGAAGCTAAAAAAGAAGAAGCTAAAAAAGACGAAAAAGCTGTTGTTGCAGTAGCAGTTGTTCCAGTAATGGAAGCTAAAAAAGAAGAAGCAAAGCACTAGTTTTCGCTTTTCTTAAGTTGAAAAAAGGACGGCTCGAAAGACCCGTCCTTTTTTATTAAAGAAAATCATGGCAAAAATTCAAAAACGATACGCCTGCCAAGACTGTGGCTCCTGGTCCACCAAATGGGCGGGACGTTGCGAATCATGTGGGGCCTGGAATACCCTTGTCGAGGAAATCATTGCTCACAAGGAAAACGGTCGCGTTAAGCCCATCAATCCCCAATCATTTTTTGTTACGCTAGCAGAATCATCAAAGGATGATCCATCATACCTCCATAAATACATCACAGGAATTTCTGAATTTGATCGGGTCTGCGGTGGCGGCCTTGTCCCGGGATCGGTTATCTTGGTTGGTGGAGACCCCGGAATTGGAAAATCTACCCTTTTGTTGCAAGTTGTTGCATCTTTGTCGCAACAGACATCGGCGCGTTCCTTGATTTCTGCGTACGTTTCTGGTGAGGAAGCCTTGGGGCAGCTCAAAGTTCGCGCAGAACGCCTTAAAGTTCATCAATCATCTGTTCATATGGCATCCAGCACCAAATTATCCGAAACACTTTCGGCCCTGGAACACCTTCCCAACTTGGCCCTGGTTATCATCGATTCCATCCAAACAATGACAACGGATTCAATCGAATCGGCTGCGGGCAGCGTTTCCCAGGTTCGGGCCTGCGCCCAGGAAATTATCGCCTCCGCAAAGAAAAATAACTATGTCGCCGTTTTGGTTGGTCATGTCACGAAAGAGGGAGTCTTGGCCGGCCCACGTGTGTTGGAACACATGGTTGATACGGTTCTGTATTTCGAGGGGGATCACAATTACGATTATCGCATCCTGCGGGCGGCCAAGAATCGCTTTGGCGCCACAGATGAAATCGGGGTGTTTTCGATGGGTGAACAGGGACTAGAGGAAATCACCAATCCGTC
The DNA here is from genome assembly GCA_026400645.1 of Alphaproteobacteria bacterium. Classification (NCBI taxonomy): domain Bacteria; kingdom Pseudomonadati; phylum Pseudomonadota; class Alphaproteobacteria; species Alphaproteobacteria bacterium. The sequence goes on from JAPLOP010000025.1 coordinate 37,165, forward strand.
GGCTCTTTTTCTGGCTAATCATCAGGCTAATGGCCAGGCCGGTGGTCAAGAACCCGTCAGTGGAACGGCGATTTTTGCCGGCATAGAGGGGACCCGGCCAATCTTGGTCGAAATCCAGGCCCTAATCGCATCGTCTTACCTGCCATCACCACGGCGAACAGCGATAGGATGGGATTCAAACCGCCTTTCGATGATTTTGGCTGTCTTGGAATCCCGTTGCGGGCTGAGCTTTTCCAACAAAGACATCTATTTGAACGTCGCGGGCGGCTTTAAAATCACTGAACCCGCTGCTGATCTGGCTGTTGCTGCATCCCTGATTTCAGCCCTGAAAAATTGCCCTGTGCCCCGGGAAACCGTTTACTTTGGCGAGATCGGATTAACGGGGGAGGTTCGCCCCGTCAGCCATATGGAGCTTCGCTTAAAAGAAGCTAACAAGATGGGATTTTCCCAAGCCTATTGTTCTGGATCTGTTGCAAAAAAGAAAGGCGAAAAAATCAAGGAAAGCATCGCGGACATACACCTAAATCCATTAAGGTGCGTACGCGAGCTTGTTTGAGCTTGCACCCCATAAACGATTTGTTAATACCATTTTTACGAATGATTAGTGAGTTTCCTGGATTGTTTTCTCGGGCTTCGCCCTCCTCACCACGACGTCATGGCGAGCGAACGAAGAGAGTGTGGCCATCCAGAAAACTCACTAAGAAGTAGTTCAACAAATTTGCACTTATAACGTAAATATTAATTCATGCTATTTACTATTTTAATTTAATCTCAACGAATACTCCCGTCATCCCGTGGCTTGACCACGGGAACCATGTATTCCATTGTGGATCCCGCGATCAAGTCGCGGGATGACGGGAGATCATTTTTTATGATCAAATAAACAACTGAACTATCATAGAGAATATAGGTTTGTTGAACTACTTCTAATCATTTGTGAAAATGGTTTTGGATCCAATAGAGAAACCCTAGGGAAGCAATGCCCTAAAATCATGGCTTGATCAAGAAAAGAGGGGGTTCTTTTGATTGGTTCACCATGTACCCATTCCAATCATCTTCCCTAACGCAACCCCTATTGCCATCATTCCATCTGCGTATAAATCGGAAACCTTTGGCATAATTCAATCGCTTGCTGCTTTGTCTTCTCAATAACAAATTCTGCGGTCTCATTGGACATCGCCTCGATAACGTCGGCAATCATATGGCCCACCTGGATCATCTCTGGTTTGCCAAATCCACGCGTCGTAATAGCTGGCGACCCAAGGCGAATCCCGGACGTAATTGATGGTGGCAGGGGGTCAAAGGGCAGGCCATTTTTGTTGCAGGTCATATGCGCCCGCTCCAGGGTGATCGCGGCATCCTTGCCCGTAACGTTTTTGCGTTGGCAATTCACCAAAATCAAATGGGAATCCGTTCCGCCAGATACCAAATCAAACCCGCGTTCATTCAGGGTTGCCCCAAGGGTTTTCGCATTATCTACGACTTTTTGTGCGTATTGTTGAAATTCAGGCCGAAGGGCCTCCCCAAAGGCGACGGCTTTGGCCGCAATAATATGCATCAATGGCCCGCCCTGAATGCCGGGAAAAACGGCAGAATTGATTTTTCGGCCGATGTCTTCGTCATTGGTCAGGATTAAACCACCGCGAGGCCCACGAAGGGTTTTGTGAGTCGTTGATGTCACGACATGTGCATAGGGCAGGGGGCTTGGGTAAACTTTACCGGCCACCAATCCAGCAAAATGCGCCATATCCACCATCAGATACGCCCCAACAGAATCGGCGATTGATCGAAACCGTTCAAAATCAATTATCCGTGAATAGGCTGACCCCCCAGCGATGATCAGGCGTGGGCGATGCGTTTGGGCAAGCGTTTCGATTTCATCAAAATCAATCAGATGTGTGTCGCGATTGACGCCATAACCAACGGCTTTGAACCATTTACCTGAAAGACTGACGCTGGATCCGTGGGTTAAATGTCCGCCTGCATCCAACGACATTCCCATGATTGTGTCACCTGGTTGCACAAGGGCCAGCATGACTGCTTGGTTTGCTTGGCACCCGGAATGGGGCTGAACGTTGGCGAAATTCGCATCGAACAGTTGTTTAACGCGACGAATGGCCAGCGATTCAACAACATCAACATAATCACAACCGTTATAATACCGCCGCCCGGGATACCCTTCGGCATATTTATTTGTCAGAATTGATCCTTGTGCCTGTAAAACGGCGTCGGATACGATGTTTTCTGATGCGATGAGTTCGATCTGATTTCGTTGCCGTTCCAGTTCGTTTTGAATCGCTTGATGGATCAATGGATCGGAGGAGGATAGAATGCGGTTGTTCATTTAAGCATCCTGGGTATAAAAATTATGAATGGTGCCGTAGGAGGGAATCGAACCCTCGACCTCACCCTTACCAAGGGTGTGCTCTACCACTGAGCCACTACGGCGCTGGCTCCGTAAGATATAAAAATATCCCACAAATGGATGCAAAACGCAAGGCACAAAAAACCCCACAGCCTATAAAAACCGCGGGGTTTGATGAAGTCGACCTTAAAACAGCTTAGGCTGTTTTGCTGTCTTGTTCGTCTTTGCGACGCTTAACAGCGGCATCTACCTTGACTGATAGAACCTTTACTGCATAAAGCCAGGCCAAGCAAACAACGCCAAAGACGATAAAGGCAGGCAATGCAATAACGACAATGTCTTTTGTTGCATAGGCCATCAATAATGTACTTTGAACAAAGGCACCGCCGGCTTTACCCGCACGACCACCAATGACGTCCACAGCAGCTTTACCTTTTGTTTTGAGTTCATCACTCAAGGGGATGTAGGCCATTTCTTTCGTTGGATCGAACAAGATGTACTTGACGCCCTTTCCAACGATGATGATCGCAACCCCAAGGAATGTGGCAGCTGTAACCGCATCTGTTTTCATCATATGTAAAACAACATCCAACATGTCTTTGCCCAAAATAAAGCTAAAGAAAAGAACCCCACCAAGCGTGATAATTAATGGTGTGATAAGGGCCGCTTTAAACCAGCTGACGCGCCGTAAGATATTGGATCCAACAAACAATCCGAAAAGAATTGTGAATATACCACAAACGGTCGATTGGTTCCCCATGAAGGCGTTATAGACCCCTTTATCGCCGGCTGCGTATAGACCCAATTGGTGTTTCCATTGGACTTCGACCAAGTTGATTGTTACGCCGTATGCCATAATCAGAATGGCGATAAGCCCCAGTTCCGGAGAGGTGAAAATCGTTTTGATGCTTTCACCAAGGGATGGCTTTTCTTTCTTTTTCTTGGTTTTGCCAGTTTGTTCTTCTGGATCGAAAAAGCGCTTGTCTGTTAGGACAGAGGTTGTCATCCATCGGTATAATCCCATGGCCACCATACCAAATAGGACAACGGTTCCCATCATCAGATAAAGTGAAACTTTCCAAGCTTCTTCCTTTGTTGGATAAAGATGCTGGATACTGGATGAGTACACAACGACCTGACCAGACAGGATAAGGGCAAAGTTAGCAATAACACCAAACAAGGGATAAAACCGCTTGGCTTCTGATGTGCGAACCACATGGTTTGCAAACTGCCAAAACATTAGGGCAATCATCGCACTTCCCCAAATTTCCGACAAAACGTAAAATAAGGAAAATGACCAATATGCATACAAATCAATAAACCCGCCCAATGCTGGGTAAGCCGCATGAAGCGCCTGAACCGCCTCAATCGATGGATGCAATGTATCCAAGTTTGGATAAATGATAAATGCGAACGCTGCAAAAAACACCAAAAACGGAGCAACCACTGCATAAAAAACAGCTTCTCGGCTTAGGATATTCGTTAATTTTGCATACAGCAAAACGAACAAAATTGCTGCCGGTGTAACGCAATACAATTTTAAAAATGTAATTGCGCCCGCGCCAGCTGATGTGACAACGAGTGTATCTTTCGTATCGCGCAACAATGTGTAGTTAAACAACAAACAAAACATGATCAAGCCAAGCGGCAAAAACTTTTTTAGTTCATAGTTATGAATAGGCCAAAGAGCGGCTCTTAAACCTGTAAACTCTTGTGGGACCGTTTCTTTACTTACTTTTGACATCCTTCTATAACCTCAATTTTATTAAATATACATCTACACCGGTTGATAATAATTGGTTGTGTTTTTTGGTGCAGACCTTAGTTGAAAAATTAATAATAAGTCGCGATAAGCCCTCCATCCATTACGAAAAAACGTCAGGAATAAAAAATTTGTTCGTTTATTTGTCTGCTTTTTGCAGTGGCATTTTTGTCCAGGTATAAAGTCTACACTATCCCGGGTACGTCAGTCAAGTAAGTGTGCGAGTTTTGTGCGAGCAGCTTACATCAAATGAGATCGAACTGGGTCCCCAATCTGCACAGCAATGGGTCAAAATTAAGAGCGTCTTGACCTGTCCTATTGGTCCTTGTTTTGTATCAATATAGTGCCATTTCGGCAATTGATTCTTGCAATAGATTCGCTCAAGGGGTTTAGTCGAAAAAGCCCAAGGGGCCCGAAATTGTACTATTTTCCTGAGTAATTCTGGATTGCTTCGTTTTTTACGCTGCACGCCGCGACGTCTTTGCGCGGAGGGCGCAGCCCGACAAAGCAATCTAGACCTTTATGTAGAGTTATTTTGTGCGTGATCAGAAATTTCTTAGCCTGTAAGAATCATTGTTACCAATGAATCCAGATTTTTTTATTGTCTGATTGTCCTCACTCACGGGAGGTATATGTGAGATTATGGGAGCAAGGTCAAGGTGTGTCTGAAAAAATATATATCGCATAATCCTTATTATGGAATTTAGTGGGCTGGCTTGACAACCCTCTAAATTAATTGTGATAGAAATGTTTTGGCTGGAACAATTATTGCGTTACCAGGAGCTGCAGAGGAAAAGCAGTCAGCGTCTATGTATTCTGCCTCAACGGCCACCTGGAATACGTGCTCGGCATTAAGTTGATTTTGAAAATATAGCAAGTTTTTTGAAATGGATTCGTTTGAATTTGATTTTACCTCAATCATCATCCATGGCTTTTGATTTTTGGTTACCAAGAAATCAACTTCTCGTTGATCCTTGTCACGCAGATAATACAGACCATACTGGCCGTAACCCATGTCTTGCCAAAAATGCACCGCTTTTAGCAAATGAGAAGCAATAAAATTTTCATAAGCCTGACCCTTATCTTTAATGGTTGACCAATCCCAGGAATAAACTTTTGGATCTTTCAGTAGACTCCTCGCCACATTTTGGCTGTAAGGTCTAATTGTAAAGCAATAGTATAGTGATTCTAGTGTAGCCAACCAACTACGAATGGTTTGGTCGCTGACTTGAACTTTTTTCGAAAGAGATGTGTAGTTAATCTGCTGTCCGACTTGTTGCTGCAATAGATTGGCTAAAACTTCAATTTTGGCAATATCATATGATTTTAAAACATCGCGTAAATCTTCATGAAAAAGCCTTTCCAGCCGTTGGTTAGCCCAGCGATTATAAATACGGTCACTGCTCGCTAAAAATGGCCGCGGGAATCCGCCAAACTTCAAGAGGTGTTGCCAAGCATCTTCGCTAATTTTTTTTGGTAATCGCGTTTCTTTTGTGTCCCTCCGGCAAGCGTGTGTGATCCCTATATTTTTACCCTACCGCTCCTCCCCTTGTTACTTGCCCTATCCCTTAAACCATCATCCCCTGCTTCATTCAATACAGAGCTTATGATTTTATCCCAAGGAGATTGGC
>JAPLOP010000026.1:0-38787 GCA_026400645.1 Alphaproteobacteria bacterium
CCCCGTCATCCCGCGACTTGATCGCGGGACCCATGTATTCCGTTGTGGATCCCGCGATCAAGTCGCGGGATGACGGGAGTGTCCTTATAAACCGACAAGAAAAAGACGGGCATATCACTCGGATTTCTGTAGTATTCGGAGCTTAGAGACAGAGGTTAGCTTGCGCTTTACATCCCGCAAAAGGGACAAGATCCAGAAAAAACAAAGGAAAAGAGCAAAAGAACAATCGCTGTCGCAATCCCGGCGGCAATATCATCTAGCATAACGCCTAGCGAGGCAGTGCTGGGTTGCTCAGCCAACCGTCTGTCGATCCAACCAATTGGCCATGGCTTTAAAATATCAAAAAAACGAAAAAGGATGAAAATCAAAATCAAATGTATGGGAGTGATGGGGTGATAAAAAGAAAACACCATGGCGGCCGTAAACATTCCAGCAACTTCGTCAATAACAATGTAAGACGGATCTGAGTCGGAAAAATTCTGTTCCTTTAGAACGGATTGCGTTGCATACCATCCAATAACAGACATAAGCACGGTAAGGATAGCCAGAGAAACGCTTGTGGCGCCAAACCAGTTCAAGGTGAATAAAAAAAGAAGGCCGGCCAAGCTGCCGAACGTTCCGGGCATCCAGGGGAGGTTCCCCACACGGCCTACAGTGGCAATAAGATAAAACATCGCGGCTGCACATTAAATTTAGGGGAAATTTGGTTGCGGGGGCTGGATTTGAACCAACGACCTTCAGGTTATGAGCCTGACGAGCTACCGGGCTGCTCTACCCCGCGACAACATTTATAAGTAATACACCTTCCTTTGGTGAAAAGCAATAGTCTTTTTTACCGTTGCGTGCTATAAACTTAAGGAAAGGATATTTTTGGAAAGGAGTTGAATACATCTGTGGAAGTTATGGTACGCGACAATAACGTCGATCAGGCCCTTCGTGCATTAAAGAAAAAAATGCAAAGAGAAGGGATCTATCGCGAAATGAAATTGCGTCGGCATTTCGAGAAACCTTCCGTGCGCAAGGCACGCGAGCAATCCGAAGCCGGCCGTCGATATCGCAAACTAATGCGCAAGCGCTTAGAACGCGAAGGATACTAGACTAGATATATGCCCATTCAGATCATTTCCTGGGGAAGCTTGCTTTTGTGGAAAATCATGTAAGGGGTATATTCCTGGATGGCCGCGTCGGACTTCGTCCTCCTCGCCATGACGATAGTAACGTCATGGCGAACGAGCGAAGCGAGTGTGGCCATCCAGAAAGCCATTCTTCTGTCTATTAACCTCCAGAGAAACACTATGGTCTTGCCCACAAAACAAGAAAGGATTCAAGTCCATCAACACAATCCTTATAACAGGGTCGGCCATTAGAATTGGACGGGCGCTTGCCTTGCATTATGCCAGGGCCGGATGGACGGTTGCCATTCATTACAACACCTCACACGCTGACGCATCGATCTTAGCGGCTGAAATTACAGATGCCGGGGGTAGTACTGCGCTTTTTTCTGCAGACCTCCGAGATGAAGATAGCTGCACCCAATTAATCCCCGCCGTTTATGACAAACTGGGGCCGATTCATTGCTTAATCAATAATGCTGCTGTTTTTCATTATGATACAGCCCAATCATCCACAACGGAGATTTGGGATGATCATATGCAAATCAACTTGCGCGCCCCCTTTGTTTTGTCGCAGCAATTTTATCGCCAATTACCCCCGGATCAGATGGGTAATATCATTAATATTCTGGATCAACGGGTTTTGAATTTAACCCCGCATTTTACATCTTATACCGTCAGCAAGGCTGCCTTATGGACATTAACCCAGACGCTGGCGCTGTCATTCGCCCCGCGTGTGCGTGTGAATGGAATTGGACCGGGATATACGCTGGCTGGCCGCGCAGAAGAAAAAGAAAAGTTCGAACATGCCCAAAATCACCTCCCCCTAAAAGCATCCGGCAGCGTTGAGGAAGTTTGCAAGGCGGTTGATTTTATTATATCAACGCCGTCCCTTACCGGACAAATGATTGCACTCGATGGTGGTCAACATCTGGGATGGTCATTCCCCAAGAATTATTCATAATCATGTTGACCAAGCAGGCATGGGGAAAACAGGGGCTGACTCGTAATGACCCACTGACAAAACAACAACTGGATTCCCCTGATGATTTTGCACACAAACAGAATCAATGCCAATGGCCTGACCTTTATAATCAAAACTGATTGGCCCCCCGTAAACAATTCTGTTTGCTATGTAAGTTTCCTTTAGGGCAAGCCTTAACCGATCCCCATCTGTTGAACCGGCCCGCTTAAACGCATCTGCAGCAATCAAAACGGCCTCGATAGCAAATGCGATATTGAGATCAAAGTGGTCGTTTGGGTATTTTTTTTTAAACACAGTCATGGCTTTTTGGGTTAGTGGCGAAAGGGAATTGTGCCAGGGTGTATTGGACATACAATAATTTGCGTGACGGCCTAAAGACTTACAGAACAACCCCTCGTGCATGCCTGTGCTTCCGGGACCAATAATCCCCATGGGGCAATAGTGCTGCTTGACGCACTCACGTATCATCTGAGTAGCGGGATTTATCGAAACAATGGGGATTAAAAGATCGACTTTTGCCGCTTTAATATGGGCAATCTCACTGGATAAATCTCGTGTCCGTTCATTAAAGGCGACTTCTTCAATAATTTTAAAGGGCAGATTGGCATTAGAAATAAGTCTCATGATAGATTCGCGCAATGACTGTCCATACAGGGTGCTCGCATACATCAACGCAGCCGTTTTAGGGGTGACTGGGGCTTGTTTAAACAGTTCCCCCATTAGGCTTAGTCCATTTTTTGCAAGCTGTTCTGTTGTGGGATAATTACGAAAAACGTATCGATAGCCTTGCTCCGTAATGCCCGAAGCTGCTGAAATATTAATAAGAAAGGGAATCCCCCTTCTTTCGCACACCTGCGCTATGGCCGCCGTGACATTGGAATTCTGGGCCCCAATTAAAAGGTGAGCCCCCTCATTGATAAGCTTTTCCGCTTTTAGTGACCCCTTTTCAGGGCTCGATTCCGTATCACCATAAACAATTTCGATAGGGAGATTGAGACCCCTTAACAGGACTTCCGCTACCTTGGCACCGCGTTCGCAAGAAAGGCCCAAAGAGTCATATCCTGTCTTGGGGGACAGAACTCCCATACAGAACGTTTTCTTTTTCCTAATCTTACAGCCAGACATCCCCAACAAGGAAACCCCAGCCGAGGCTATGGAGAGTACATTAAACGTGCGTCGTGTCAGCAAGGATCACATCCGATACTATTTAACCTAAGTTCGATGCAAGAATCCCCAAAAACCTCGTGTTTTGCAGGACAATCCTGGATTGCTTCGTCGCTTCGCTCCTCGCAATGACGTCGTTGCGATGAGGGCGAAGCCTAAAGAAGCAATCCAGACTTTAAAACATTAGCCTTGATATGGCATTTCCGGTTTTTCTTACGTCGAACTCAGGTTATATTTAACAAAACCTTCAAGTGGACGATACTAAAAATTGCCAGGCTTGACAAGTGCCCATGCTCTAAATGAGCATCGATCACGCCATGTGCATTCCTCCATTCACGTGGATCGTTTGCCCCGTGACATAACATGCCTCTGGCGAGGATAAAAATGCAACAGCGGCTGCAATTTCCTCTGGCTTTCCCATGCGTCCAAAGGGAATGGATGACAAGATTTTTTCTTTAACGACATCACTTAGGCTGTTTGTCATAGGGGATTCAATAAATCCAGGGGCCACGCAGTTAATGGTAATGCCACGGGTTGCGACTTCTTGAGCCAATGCTTTTGACATTCCAACCAAGCCTGCCTTGGATGCACAGTAATTGGCTTGTCCTGGGTTACCCGTTGCACCCACAACAGAGGCGATATTAATGATCCGGCCATACCGGTTCTTCATCATTGATTTGATGCCTGCCCGGCAAAGACGAAAGGAAGCCGTCAGATTGATATCAATGACTTGTTGCCATTCATCATCCTTCATCTTCATACCCAAATTATCACGGGTAATCCCGGCATTGTTAACCAGGATATCAATCTTTCCCAATGCTTTTTCTGCAGCCGGGAAAAGACTTTCAACGGATTCAGCTTCCGAAAGGGAGCATGGGAAAATGAAAACCTCGGTTCCGTAACTTTCTTTTAATGCACTAGCAAGCTCAGCCAGCGCAGATTCCCGCGCCATAATGTCGGAAATTGCCAGTCTGGCCCCTTGTTTCGCCAGGGTGTGAGCGACAACACTACCAATACCGCCCGTTGCCCCAGTGACCAGGGCCGTATATGAATTTAATGAAAACATGTTATAATCCTTTGTTATTAGTTACTATTTGTACACTCTAAAAATTTTTCAATATCTATTGGTTCGTTAACAGAAAATGCATTTATTGTTGTGTTGATTCGCTTGTTAAGGCCCGTTAAAACCTTTCCGGCGCCAATCTCTATAACAACACTTACCCCAGATTGGGCAAGATTGGCAACGGTTTCACGCCACCGAACACGACCGGTTATTTGTTGAACCAAAAGTGATGCGACAGAATCTTTTCCATCCAATGGTAACGCCGTGACGTTGGCCATGACGTTTGTTTTTGGATGATCTATGAATGTGCCTTCCAAAGCGTCCTTCATGACGTCTGCCGCATATTGCATTAGCGGGCTGTGAAATGGGGCGCTGACGGGTAACTTTAGAGCCAATTTTGCGCCCGCTTGCGTTGCCAATGCCATCGCCATCTCAACAGCCTCGGTATGTCCGCTGATTACAATTTGTTCCGCCGTATTATCATTGGCCACAACACACAGGTTATCTGCGCTTTGAAAATTGACAAGCAAGGATTCCACCTTTTTTAAGTCTAATCCAATAATTGCAGCCATCGATCCCTTTCCAACGGGAACGGCTTTCTGCATGGCTTGGCCACGCAAGCGCACCAATCGAACAGCATCCTGCAGGCTGAAAACACCCGCCGCACACAGGGCTGTATATTCCCCCAACGAATGGCCAGCCATGTATTGGGCCATTTCAGACGCCTTTTTTCCCGATTCAGCCTCCAAAACCCGCAGCACAGCCATGCTAATTGCCAAAAGGGCGGGTTGAGCATTTTCGGTTAGGGTGAGCTCCTCTTTTGTTCCAGTCAGAATCAGATGGGTCAGATCCTGTTGCAAGGCCTCGTTGACCTCCTCCATCACATGGCGTGCTGGTTCAAAATTTTCAATGAAATTCTTTCCCATTCCAATAGATTGAGAGCCTTGCCCCGGAAAAACAAACGCGATAGACATCAAATACAGTTCCTTTAAGTGATTAGCTACATGTGTTATTTTAGGCACGGTTCATACATGGCGTCAAAATAATAATTGGTTTCTGTCGCCCCACCCTGTTGGTTTCGTTACCATGCTAACAGATGGGCATTGTTTGGCCCCATCCATTCCATATTCTTTCATTTTTATAACCTGAGTTTTGCGCCATGTTTCTTTATCTTTCGCTTTTAATCACCTGTATTCTGGCAGGGATTGAAATTGATATTTTCACGCCAAGTTTCCCCGAAATAGGACGCCATTTTCAGCTATCTCCCTTTATGCTTCAGCTGATGTTGAGCGTAAATTTCGCCGCATACTGCGTTGGATCGTTGTTCGTTGGATCCCTTGGGGATCGGTATGGTCGCCGCCCTGTTATTTTGATTAGTTTTATTATCTTTATTGTGGGCAGTTTCTTGTGCACATTTGCGCCCACATATGAATGGCTGATTTTGGGGCGACTCCTTCAGGGGCTTGGAATCAGCGGACCCGCTGTATTGGCCTATGTGGTCATTATCGATGCCTATCCACCGGAAAAACAGGCTTCTATGATGGGTATACTGAATGGCATCATCACGCTGTCAATGGCCCTGGCCCCCGTTTTTGGAAGTTACGTCAATTTGTATTATGGGTGGCGTGGGAATTTCTCGATTCTTTTGGGTCACAGTATCCTGGCTTTTGGTTTGTGTTTATGGACATTACCGAAGGGTGTTAAAAATCCAAATGCTTCGTTATCCCTGGCTGGATATAGTGAATTACTTAAATCACGTACGGTCTTAACGTATATATGGGCGCTTTGTTTTTCAGTTGTTGGATATTGGGTCTTTATTGGAATCTCCCCATTGCTATATATGGATAGTCTGGGTGTGGATTTAAAGCATTTTGGATTCTATCAAGGGGCCCTATCTGCTGCCTATGCTGTCATCAGCCTAACAAGCCCACTGCTTTTCAAACGATTCGGGCTAACCCGCAGCCTAAAGGGTGGAACGATTCTGCAGCTAAGCGGCAGCTTGGCCCTGATGATGGCAGGTGTATTTTTAACAGATAACCCCCTCATCATAACCGGCTTGATGATTGTTATTTCCCTTGGGGTTGTTTTTCCATTTAACATTTTGTTCCCGGCCGCATTAGAAGCAGTCCCCGACAGCAAGGGAAAAATGGCCGCCCTCATGAATGCCATTCGATTAATCATTTGCGCCATTGCACTGGAATTCATAGGGTACATATACACGGGCGCATTTTATCCAATTGCCCTGTTTATTGGTGTGTCGGCAACCTCGGCATTCTTACTGATTCGTCAGCTGCCCGATTGGCGGAAATCAGAGGCTATACCCAAGATGAATGAAAAAGTTGAAATTTTATGACAGAGATTTTGTTCAGAAACAAGACAAAAAATCCGAGAATAGCTATTCTATTTAAGGATTTTTTTGTCGCTGTTTACGGGCAAAAGATCAAACATAAAGATCAACTTTTTCATTTAGATTGGGTATAACTGACAGGACTCGATCCCAGAAATCATCTGCATCCCAACAAGGCTGTTGGTGATAAAGGCTCCTGTGGCGATTTTGTACAAGTCCCTTGTGATCTGTTGAATTTTGACCGTTCGGGATCGAATGATTTCCGCCCGCATGATTCCGGGCAGCGCGCCATCAGTCAGTGGTGGCGTTAGAATCTCCCCATCCACAATCAGGAACAAATTCCCGGCTGTGCTGCAAACCAGATTGCCATCTTTATTGCACAACAGCATATCATCATACCCCTTTTCCTCGCCCTCTATCCGGGCCAAAATTGCGGTTTGATACCCCAGGTGTTTGACATGACAAAGGGGGGGCGTGCTATCCCTAACATACATGGAAATCCCAACCCGGACGGGGGTGGTTGGTCGATTATAGGGTATTGCTGTAATCAACAGGGTTGGCTGAGCACCCTTTGGCGGGCACAATCCACGCCCCCCTGCCCCGCGCGTTACAGTGATACGAATGGCTGCCAGATCGCGCATCAACTGATTGGCATCCAGCAGGCGCAGGACCTGATCCCAAAGCGTATCCAGCACCAGGGGGATCCGAAACAAATCCGCTGATTTCCGCAAACGATCCCCATGAGCCTGAAAATGTTCTGGTACACCATCAACCGATAGCACTGTTGTAAAAAATCCATCCCCCAACAAGAACCCCCGATCCGTAATGGAAATCGAAGCTTCATCGTGGTGACAAAGCTGTCCGCTTAGACTAACAAACATGGCCCATCCAAAAAATTCCTCAAAAGATCATGTCCATGCTGCGTTAACACAGCCTCCGGATGAAACTGAACACCAATAATAGGATGGGTTTTATGCGCCAGGGCCATGACCTCCCCTTCCTGGCTGGTGGCTGTCACAACAAGGTCATCCGGCAACGCATCAGTGGACACAATCAGGGAATGATACCGCCCAACCAAAAGCGGATTGGGTAACCCCCTAAAAATGCCTGCCCCATTATGGCTGATCGGACTGGATTTTCCATGCATGGGCTTGCGCGCTTTGGTCACAATACCACCAAAAACGTGCCCGATACATTGATGGCCCAGGCAAACCCCCAAGATTGGGATTTTATGTCCGAAATGCCGAATGACATCATTCGAAATTCCAGCCTCGTTTGGGGAGCAGGGCCCCGGCGAAATAATAATGCTGGTGGGGTTTAGGTCCGCAATTTGATCAAGGGTGATTTGATCATTCCGATGTACAGCCGTTGTCCACCCCAGTTCCACCACGTACCGGGCCAGGTTATAAACAAATGAATCATAGTTATCAATCAAAAGAATCATAGAAGGCGCCGAAAAATAGTGACCAAAACCTGTTGTTATCATACAATGACAACGATCAATTTCCACCAACAATTGAAAGTCCACCGTCAATGCAAAATACTTTTTTATGGCACATTCAAATTCGTTTAAACCACAGCGGTGTCGATCAGGCTGTTCAGTTGTTGGAAACCATGGGGATGCAGGCGGTTGGCTGGTCAGAATGCGATGATTCCGCACCATCGGATTTATTGGATGAACAAGGTTTTTTCATTGCAGAGGAGTTTTTGGTAGAAGGTTTTTCCAAGGCAGAGCCCGACTATCACACCATCCACACAGGCTTGATGGCATTATCAGCAGTACATAAAATCCCGCAAGCCCATTTACAAATTGCGCCGGTTGATAATCGTGATTGGCTCAGTGTTTGTTACCAGCAATTGCCCCCGCATACCATTGGGCGTTTTTATGTATATGGCAGCCACAATACGGAACCATTCCCGGATGGATTGATCCCGCTTCAGGTGAATGCAGCAACTGCGTTTGGCAGTGGTGATCATCAAAGTACCACGGGGTGTTTACTGGCGATTAGCGACTTTGCCGATACTCATCAGTTTAGTAAAATGCTGGATATGGGGTGCGGGTCGGGGATTTTGGCAATCGCGATGGCAAAGGTGTGGCAGGGCCGCATTGTTGCCGTTGACAATGATCCAGAATCAGTTCGGGTTGTTGCGGAAAATAGTCACATTAATGACTGCGACCCCCTTGTTGAAAAGGTGTTGAGCGAGGGGTTTGCCCACCCTGCGTTGAATCAACTGAATGAAGAGTTCGATTTGATCGTTGCTAATATTCTGGCAAAACCCCTTTGTTTGATGGCGGCTGATGTAAAACGGTCGTTGAAAAGCGGCGGCTTTGTTATTTTATCAGGATTGCTTGATCGGCAACAGGATCAGGTTTTGCAGGCCTATCGCGATCAAGGTTTGTTTTTATTCAAATCGTATCATATCGACCAATGGGCAACATTGGTGCTGAGTGCTAATGCTGACTTATGTCCGCCGGTTTCCTGAGGAATAACTCTGGTTCCCTTAGCTTTTCGCTACACCTACCACGAAGGATTCAGGTCTGCAGTACACTTGGGCGGATAGTTTTTTATCCAGCTCATCGTAAAAAATAGAAAAACACTGTCTGGTCGAGGGGGTGCTAAGGCTGCCACTACTCCGAACAGAGTGCATGACTGCTTTTTTCGGGGTGAAATCGTTTAAATTGTGTTCCTCAAGAACAGCATCCAGCGTTGTTCCGGGTGTTGCTGGCGTGACAGGAGAAGAACCATAAACTGAATATTCTACTTTTGTGACAGAAAAAGGGTGATCATCATGCATGCCATCACCATCAACAAGGGTGAATTGATCACCAGCCCTTAATTGACACAAGGTCTTAACAGTCGTCAAATTTTTTATGCTTCCTGTTCGGAAAAAATGAATCTCAGGGGTGGTGCTGACATCTGTGATTTGGGCTGCATGCCCCCCTAAAAATGAAAAGGTTAAGATTCCGTTAATAAAAAGGACTGATTTTAAAAAATTATACTTCATTGAACTTGATCCATAAATAGAACACATCTTTATTAATGGTATGCGTTCTATTTATAAAATCAAGGGAAATTTTAATTCGCACCTTGTCTTTTTTCATAAAAGATACTATTATGGCCAATAAGCGAAATAAATCAATAGAATGGATATTATGATATCTTTTATCGATATAACGCCCCATGAAACACTGAGGGCCATTGCCCGTCAGGCCCAAGAAAAACGGCTCTCTCTTAATTTCACCCAACAAACTCTATCAAGGCGATCTGGTGTCAGCTTTGGTGTCGTGAAAAAATTTGAATGCACGGGAAAAATATCCCTTGAATCTCTTCTTAAGATTGCCCTTGCGTTAGACTCCCTTTTGGATTTTCAAAATTTATTTAAACCAACGTCCCTAGAGCATGGCACTCTTGATGAACTAATGTCCGATAAAACAAGCAAAGAAGGCCTGCGTAAACGGGGACGCCAATGACTTTTCAAGCCATATCCATGCTTTACGTTTATCTAATGAGGGGAGATGAGAAACTTGCTGTAGGGCGTCTTGCTGCAAAAAACCGTCACCTCTTTTTTGAATATACACCCAAATTCATTAAAACGGGTCTCCAGATCTCTCCCTTAAAACTACCCTTAAAACCAGGCGTGATATCCTGTGACGACAGAGTTTTTGAGGGGTTGTTTGGTGTTTTCAATGATAGTTTGCCTGATGGATGGGGGCGATTGCTTCTTGATCGAAAACTTATGCAACGACACATTAATCCAAAAGATTTATCACCCCTCGATCGTTTACGATATGTTGGCACACACGGCATGGGGGCATTAGTTTATGAACCAGAAATGGAAACGGGTGACGGACTGGCCCATTGTGATGATCTTGATGAAATCAATGATGCGTCTTTACGATTTCAAGAAAACAAGGATAATTCCCATGATGATACCTTTTTTGATGACTTGTTGGCCCTGAATGGTTCTTCTGCGGGTGCACGCCCCAAAATCGTTACCAACATCAATGGGGATGATTGGCTGATAAAGTTCCGGTCCGCCTTTGATCCAAAGGACAGCGGACCCATTGAATATGCCTATCACTTAATGGCGAAGGAGGCTTTTCTTGATGTGCCTGATGCCAAACTGTTTCCTTCAAAAAGGGAGCCTGGATATTTCGGTGTTAAGCGATTTGACAGAAAAGCAGGAAAGCGGTTTCATGTCCATACCATAAGCGGGCTTCTTCATGCTGATCACCGTCTGCCCTGCCTTGATTATGCAACCATACTAAAAGCAACCCTCTGGCTTACCAAAGATGCACGGGAAGGCGAAAAACAATTTAGAGCTGCCGTTTTCAATGCCTTCAGCCATAATCGGGATGACCATGCCAAAAACTTCTCTTTTCTCATGAATGAAAACGGGGAATGGTGCGTTGCGCCATCCTATGATCTGATGTTTTCTTCTGGGCCCAGCGGTGAACACTGCACCGTGTTTATGGGGGAAGGCAAACACCCGACACGATCCCATCTTTTAAAGTTGGCAGAAGTCGGCGGGATTAAAAAACAAAAAGCCCTGGAAATTATTGATGAAATCCAGGGCGCAGTATCCAAATGGGATCATTTTGCAAAAAAATCCGGCGTCACATCCGGATCAAGAATCATGATCCGGAATGCTTTTGATCGTATTGCCCATCTATTGGGGTGATGCCGCCTTTGTGCGTCAAAAATCACCCGAACTACCCCAGCAACTGTCCACAAACATCCTCGAACGAGGGAACGTTCTGAACTGGCCCCAGGGTCGTCAAGGATGGTCGTGACCGAAACAACCGTTGTGCCAACGCTGAAATTTGTTCGCTTGTGACGGCATTGATGTTCGCCACTATCTCCTTCGGCGGAATCGGGCGTCCATAAACCAGGATCTGGTTAGCCAACCGTTCGCACCGACTCGATGTACTTTCAAGACCCATCATCAACCCAGCCTTTAATTGGGCCTTGGCTTTTTGAATTTCTTCGGCTGTCAACGTGCTGCTGACTATCCGCAACTGCTCGCAAATGACGGGGGCCAATTCTTTGACTTCCTCTGGCCCTGTGCCCGCATAAACAGAAAATAGTCCAGAATCCCGATAACTTGCGGTGCTGGAATGAATTGTATAAACAAGCCCCCTTTTTTCGCGGATTTCCTGGAAAAGGCGTGATGACATCCCGCCACCCAACACTGTCGACAGCACCATCATGGCGTAATAATCTGGGTGTTTAAATGGCAGCCCCTCAAACCCCAAAATGAAATGAACCTGCTCCAAATCCTTTTGTTGGCGGTAATCCCCACCCTGATACGCAGCGGGCTGATCCTGGACGGTTGAATCCGACTGTAACGATGTAAAATTCCGGCGAACTGTTGCGACCAGATCATCGTGATTGATGTGCCCAGCGGCTGAAAAAACCATATTGCGCAGGCTGTAATTCTTTTTCATGTACCCCTTGACGGTTTCTGGCATCAGGGATCCGATCACATCGACCGTTCCCAATGTTGGACGTCCCATCGATTGATCGGGGAAACATGTACTTTGAAAATAATCAAACACGACATCATCGGGTGTATCATTGGATTGGCCGATTTCCTGAAGAATAACGGATCGTTCGCGATCAAATTCAACCGGATCAAATGTGGAGTTTTGGAGAATATCCGCCAAAATATCAACCGCAAGGTTGGTGTCGTCCTTTAAAATACGCGCATAATACGCCGTTGATTCGCGCGCCGTGTAGGCATTCAGATACCCACCAACAGCCTCTATTTCCTGGGCGATTTGGGGGGCGGTTCGACGCGCTGTTCCCTTGAACGCCATATGTTCCAACATGTGCGCGATTCCATTGATTTCTTTCGTTTCGTGACGCGTCCCAACATTCAGCCAAACGCCCAGCGAAACAGTTTCCACCGAGGGGATAAAATCCGTTATAATACGAAGGCCGTTATCCAAAACGGTTTCTTTAATCTGCATATATAGTGATCCTTTGTGATGAAAACTTATTTAAATCTTAAAAATTTTGTCTTGATTCTTTTGGGTTCTCTTATTTTGTACCTTATTTTAGGCCAGAAAACCATTCCAAATCCCAAAGCATCGCCCCTGACGGTGGTTGTATCGATTAAACCCATCCACAGTTTGGTCGCCGGCGTGACCGATGGGGTTCTTGAGCCCACATTGTTGATTGATTCGCATGCCTCCGCGCATACATATTCGTTAACACCAGGGGATGCGAAACTATTGTCTGGTGTTGGTTTATTTGTTTGGGTTGGGCCCATTTACGAAACGCACATAAAAAATACAGTCGATAAATTGGTCCCGGATGATAAAGTTTTGATGCTATATAAAGCAACAAATCAAAAGCTTTTGCCCAACCGAACAGGGTCATTTTTTCCAGCAGGCTGTTCCGATCATGCTCACGATCATGGTGACAATACCGATGGCCATATTTGGCTGAATCCTGAAAATGCGATTGGCATCGTCGATGCTGTGGCGCGGGAACTGGCTAAACGGGATTACGCTCATGCCGACCAATACCTTGATAATGCCAAAAAGGTCATCGAAAAACTCAAAGCACTAGACGTAGAATTGCAAGCTCTGCTAAAGCCCGTTCAAAAAAAGCCGTATCTTCAATACCATGATGCCATGCATTATTTTGATCAACACTTTGGGACGACATCCATTGGTTCGGTAACGATCGAACCCGATATGCCCCCCAGTGCCCAGCATTTTATACGGCTCAGGGCTTTGTTGGCGGATAAAAATAACCCACTCTGCCCCCTTTGTTTATTCTTTGAACCGCAGTCGATTAATCAGATGAACCAAAAATTAGCCTCTGAATTTTCTATTCCTTTTGCCATGTTAGATTATTTGGGGAAGGATCAAAAACCAGGGCCGGATGCATATTTTGAAATCATGCGAGGCATAGCCCATACGTTGATTGAGGGGCTAGTCATTCCATGAAAGCAAATCCGCCCCGCCTGGCATTAGTTGCCAGCACCAGCAAAAAAGCAAGATCCATGAAAAAGATCCTGGAAAAAGGGATTGAATTGGTCCCCCCAGAGCAGGCGGACAGGATTGTTGTTTTGGGGGGTGATGGGTTTATGTTACGGAGCCTCCATCAATTTCAGTCGCTTGGTAAACCGGTTTACGGGATCAACTGCGGTACAGTGGGCTTTTTAATGAACAGCCCAGATATTCAATCGGTCGATGACTTGTTCCAGCGTTTAAAGGCAGCAGAAACAACCGTTCTGCATGCGCTGAAAATGGATACCATAACAACACAAGGGGTTGCCGTTTCCCATTATGCCATCAACGAGGTTTCGTTGCTTCGGCAAACGCACCAGGCCGTCAAAATTCGCATTACCGTGAACGGTGTTGTCCGGCTAGAGGAATTAATCGGCGACGGGCTTATTGTGGCAACGCCTGCCGGTAGCACGGCCTATAACTTTTCGGCGCATGGACCCATTTTACCGCTTGGGACACCGCTTTTGGCGTTAACACCGCTCAGTCCCTTTCGG
This sequence comes from Alphaproteobacteria bacterium, assembly GCA_026400645.1. Taxonomy (NCBI): domain Bacteria; kingdom Pseudomonadati; phylum Pseudomonadota; class Alphaproteobacteria; species Alphaproteobacteria bacterium. The sequence continues at coordinate 14,190 of JAPLOP010000026.1, forward strand.
CCACGGCATTGGCGGGGGGCTTTGTTGCATAACACGGCACACATTCGCCTTGATATACTGGATGCAGATCATCGCAGCATCAGCGCCACAGCGGATGACAGAACGGTACAGTCAGTTCAGCGAGTCGATATCTATCAGGATCAAACAATTGGATTCGCATTGCTTTTTGATCCCGGGCACAATCTAGAAACACGAATCCTACGGGAACAATTTATTGGATTCTGAGAAGACTTGATATGATCTAAGCTCGATGCAAGAACCTATCAAAAGTCCAACGAAGTAACCCAGGATGCAATGACATTCGGTTGGCATGAAATTCACATCAAAACAACATCCACTCCCCGTCACAATCCCGCGGTGACCAGGAGGATCCACTGCACATTTAGACACCATGATCAAGCCACCCGGCGACGGGAGACGTTATTTAGGGAGAGAATTCTGTTTTTTTCTTGAACCGAATGCTATTGACCCAGAATGAGCCCCGAAAAGACGAGGTTTTTGGGAATTCTTACGTTGAATTCAGGTTACAATTTGCAGTGTGCAGTTTTTTTATGAAGCGACCTTGTGTATTGTTGTCGCACCATCTGTTGATTGGCTCTACTAAGTGTTGTACAGCTCTCTAAATTTCCATGAAATCCGTGCATTATTGTGTTTTTCAAATATGGCTTTAGGGTTTTCTTTCTTTTAGCATTTACCCTTATATCCGGCTGGATTCTGGTTTATTCAGACCCTACAATAGTCCAGCCCTTTTTTGATGATATCCTGATGTGGCATGCTCATGAAGTGATCTATGGCTTCGTGACGGCTGCAATAACTGTATTTTTTGGATTATTGCTTTTATATTGCATTGCATGGTATAGCTTGTATGCCAATTTTATATTTACCAAAATTGGATCATGAATCACATTTTAAAATCATACAGCAATACTTATGATCTGGTTTTTTATCGCATTAGGTGTTTTCTTGGGGTCTCACCTTATTTCATCTGTTCCACAGTGTCGATCTTTTTTCATAAGTCTTTTGGGGGAAAGAGTCTATCTTGTTTTCTATAGCATATTGTCCCTTGTAACCCTGTGGTGGGTTTTCCATACTGCACGCAACACCTCGATGGATTTTATCCTTTGGCCAAAGGTTTATTGGACCTATTGGGTCACTAACATCACGATGCCTCTTGTTTGTGTTTTGGTGAGCTTGGGGATAAATACACCAAATTCACTATCGATTCTTTGCAAACAGCGCCCCTTTGATCCCGGCAAGCCAAGAGGAATCGTATCCATTACAAGGCATCCTATTTTATGGGCGCTGTTCCTTTGGTCATTTAGTCATATTTTCCCAAATGGGTGTCTGTCCTTGGTTATTGTCTTTGGCATTTTTGCCTTATTCTCTATTTTGGGAATGAAACTTGTTGATCTTCGATTGCAAAAATTATTGGGTCAAGAGCACTGGGAAACGCTCTCAAAAAATACAAGCATATTGCCATTTTGCGCCGTGCTCCGTTCACGCCAAGGCATGAATTGGCAACAGGATGATTTATATAGTGTCATTGTTGGCTTGGGAATTTATTATCTAGTTTTGAATCTCCATGAATATATTATTGGGGTAAACCCCCTTCAGTTTATATTATAGTTTTTGGGAGATTGGAAGGATGGACATAAATCAAATTTTAAATTTACTTGAACGCCCTGTTCCTCGATATACCAGCTATCCGACAGCCAATCATTTTAAAGCAACAACAAAAACCAATTTGCACGAAAAACAACTTGAAAGCGTTGAGGGAGAGGTGTCTCTCTATTTTCATATTCCTTTTTGCCGTTCCTTGTGCACTTACTGTGGTTGCTTCACCCGAATACCCAGTGATTATGAAAAGGTTTTATCTTATGTCGATTCCTTGGTTAACGAGATAAAGCTTGTTGCGCAAAAAGCAGCAAAGCGGATCCGCATTAAACATATTCATTTTGGAGGGGGAACTCCAACATATCTTGCCAAGGACGATTTAACAAAAATATTTTCAGCGATTACACAGTATTTCTCGCTCGATTCAAAAGTGGAAATTGCCGTTGAAATTGATCCACGGACAGTTGAGCATGATATCATAAAGCATCTTAAGGATTTTGGTGTTAATCGTATATCTTTAGGCGTTCAAGATTTCAATGATGATGTTCAAAGAGTCATTAACCGCATTCAGCCTTTTAAAATTATTTCCAAAAGTGTCGAAATAATCCGATCTCTTGGTATTGATGCTATCAATTTTGATTTAATGTATGGTTTACCCCTTCAAACTATCGAGAAAATTCAAAATAATATCAAGTTAGCCCTGTCTCTAGAGCCCAATAGAATTGCTTATTTTGGTTATGCTCATATGCCGCAGATGTACAGTCACCAAAAACCATTAGAACTGCACCATTTGCCAAATGTCAAAGAACGCTATGAACAATTTATCTTTGGTCGCGATATGCTTGTCTCTAAAGGCTATTGCCATTTTGGATTGGATCATTTCGCACAAAAGGATGATCCGCTAACAATGGCTTATGCAGATCGTTCATTGAAAAGAAATTTTCAAGGATATACAACAGATATAGCGCCCACCCTTATTGGTTTTGGTGTGTCAGCTATCAGTTCTTTTAGAGATGGATTTTTCCAAAATAGCCTAAAGATCCTGGATTATAAAAATAAAATCACGAAAGGCCAACTCTCAACGAGTAAGGAATTTATCCTATCAAAAGACGATATCATCAGACAATCCATCATCTCTCAACTCATGTGTTTTGGTAAGGTCAATTTAAAGGAAGTCTGCCCCAACCATTGGGAACAAATATATATAACGGCCAAACAAAATTTGCATATATTTGAGAACCTAACTTTTATTCAAATCTTTGATGATCATACTATTCAAATAACTCCATCGGGCATGCCCTTAATGCGTTTGATTGCAAGTTGCTTTGATGCTCACACCACCTTCAGGTGGACTGATGAATCTCTAATGACCGCTCAAAAACAACACAGCCGAACTTAATGCACGCACGACGGGCAGCATGATGTCCATCACGGGATTAAAGGGGATCCCCATATTTCGCACTATCGCCGACACAAAAAACGTCAGCATCAGAATCATCAAGCCATAGGGTTCTATCTTTGCCAAGCCCATAGCCAGATTCCTGGGCAGCAGACCAACAGCGATACGCCCACCATCCAAGGGTGGGATGGGCAGCAGATTAAACACCGCCAAGAAAAGATTAATATGGAACGAATTTACCAGAATTTCATTGCCCAGTGTATTCGCATCCCCATTGATATGAAGCAAAAGGGCCGAAATCCACGCCAGCATAATGTTCGCACCCGGGCCCGCAAAGGCAACAAGGATCATTCCCAATCGTTTTGGACGAAGGGCTAAAAAATCAACAGGAACAGGTTTGGCCCACCCAAAAAGCATGGGGGCGTGCGTCAAAAAAAGCAAACCCGGCAAAATGACAGTCCCAAACGGATCAACATGACGCAGCGGATTGAAACTGAGGCGCCCTGCCCGCTTTGCTGTGTCATCGCCAAATGCAAACGCCATAGCGCCATGGGCAGCTTCGTGGCTTGTGATCGCAAAAATCAATGCAACCAAATTGGCAAATATTGCCAACAATTCTGGTGATGTCATCGTGATGCTTTCATTTCAGCGGCGTTTCTTACGATTATACAGGAAAGGATTCCCGGAATCGATCAAAAGATTCGCTGGATAATGACCTGGCTGCAGCAGCAATTTCCATCATTTCATCAAGATTCCCATTGCAATGCAATACGGCATCACATCCAGCATTCAGGGCTGATTGGGTTCGTTCCTTGAATGATCCGGACAGGGCCTTCATTGCCAAATCATCGCTGAGCAAAAATCCCTGAAATCCAATAGTCTGACGGATGATGGTGTTGATGATTGTATCAGACAACGTTGCTGGCCGACTGTCACCCAGTGCCGAATACACAACATGCGCTGTCATTCCCCATGGCGTTTTCCCTGTTTGGTTGTTTTCACAAATCAACCGAAAAGCCCGAAAATCCGTTTCGTTCAGTTCTGCCATTTCATTGGTAACGACAGGCAATTCCAGATGACTGTCAACGGGGGCCCGTCCGTGCCCTGGTAAATGCTTGATAACAGGGACGATTCCCTGGCTTTGAAATGCATCGATCATTTTTAAGGATAAATACGCCACAATTTCGGGATCACTGGAAAAGGCACGATCCCCAATAATGGGATCCACATCTTTCGTAAATAATAAATCAACACAAGGCGCGCAATTCACAGTAATTCCCAAATCACGCAATTCGGTGGCGATCAAAACAGCATTTTCAAAAACGCATTCCCCTGCCAGATCGCGCGATTGTTCTGTCATCTTTCCAAAAACAGAGGCTGGCGGCACCCGGCGCCATACAGGTGGTGTCAGGCGCACAACACGGCCGCCCTCTTGGTCAATCAGGATTGGCACATCTTTGTGATGAACTGTATCCTTCAGGGATTGCACAAGATCGCGCACCTGGTCCGGGTTTTTGCAATTTCTGGCAAAAAGAATAAACCCCAGCGGTTGACACGATTTAAAGAAATCGCGTTCTAACGTAGTTAGTGTCAGGCCGCTACAGCCAAAGATGGTGCTGGATCTAATTTTTTCAAGCTCCTTTGTGTTATTCACCACAACCAAGGAAATTAGACCTTGGATCTCCACCAAAATCATAACGGGGGGTCACCACGCGTTTTTTAGATAATTGTTCGCTGGGGAGCGAAACAGGGTCGATGTTTTCGCTATTAATTATTGCGCAAGCGAGTTGCATACTAGCATCATCAGGGCGTTTTCTATCAGCTTCGGCACGTTGTTGTCTGCTAAAATCCAGTACAGAGGTATTTTTTTTAACGCCAGCAGAAGGAGGAGTGGAGGAGGCAAAAAGGGATCCACGAGGACCGGTCCCGCCTACTGGATCGCCGCTCAAGTTTAGCGGTGACAAAACATCACGTTGCGTGTTGAGAGGACTATGGGGCGGCGATGGGCTAAAATTAAAAGAGACCCCGTCAGAAGTAATAAGTAGGCTCCTGTTAAGTTTGATCAAGGTGTGCAGACAATCTACAAGGGGATGACCCTCTGGAAAACAAAGCCTCAACACAGAAAGCAGTGCACTGGCTTGGTCACAGTTGATTTCTTCCTGACATTCAAATAATATTCCACGTGAGGCTTTAGCTGGAGTAACAATTTTATCCGTTAAGTCATCGCCATCACCCAAGAAACCCATATCCATTCCACACCCAGTCACACTTGATAATATTATCATGCTCGCTGCTCGTGTAATAAAATTCATAACGATTTCCCTCTTCTGTTTCTGCTATTCGTATGCATATATCTCTAATGTGGAAACTATATCATCAACACGATAGATATTCCATAAAATTAAAGATAAATGCAACCAAAAAAACTCAAACAGCCATAACTTTTTTCATCGGTAACTTGACCTGAATATGCAATTCCTTCAACCGAGCTTCGTCAATATTGGATGGCGCCCCCATCAACAGATCTTGCGCTTGTTGGTTAAGGGGGAATGCAATCACTTCCCGCAAGTTCGGCTCATCCGCCAACAGCATCACGATCCGATCAATTCCCGGCGCACAGCCCCCATGCGGTGGTGCGCCATATTTAAAGGCATTCAAAAGCCCACCAAAACGCGATTCGACTTCTTCTTGGCTGTACCCAACGATCTCGAACGCTTTATACATAACTTCCGGCAAATGGTTTCGAATAGCACCACTGGACAGCTCAATCCCATTACAAACAATGTCGTATTGAAAGGCTTTAATTGTTAAGGGATCCTGGGTCAAAAGGGCATCCAACCCGCCCTGGGGCATAGAAAACGGATTGTGAGAGAAATCAATTTTGCCGGTGTCCTCCATCAATTCATACATCGGAAAATCAACAACCCAGCAGAATTTAAACGTATTTTGTTCAACCAGATTCAATTCTTGACCAACACGTGTCCGAACAAATCCGGCCAATTTCGCAGCCTTTAATGCCTTGTCACACACAAAGAAAAGCGCATCACCCGCCGTAACGCCGGCGCGGGCTTTAAGTTGTGCGATGTGATCTGGCTCCAGGAATTTGGCGATCGGGCCTTTTGCGCCCCCTTCGGCATCAAATACGATATATCCAAGCCCGGGCATGCCTTGCTCAACGGCCCAGCTGTTCAGTTTTTCGAAAAAGCTGCGAGGTTGTTGTGCGGCACCTGGTGCAGGAATGGCCCTGACGACAGACCCTTTTTCAACGGCGGTCGCAAAAATACCAAAGCTCGACTTTGCAAAAACATCCGACACGTCACAAATCCGCAAGGGGTTCCGAAGGTCTGGTTTATCGCATCCATAGTGGAGCATCGCATCATGATATGTGATTCTAGGATACGGATAAGATCCAACCGTTCGACCGTTTGAAAATTCATCAAACACCCCCGTAACCACAGGTTCGATTGCATTGAAAACGTCTTCTTGTGTTACGAACGACATTTCAAAATCAAGCTGATAAAATTCACCGGGCGACCGGTCTGCACGCGCATCTTCATCCCTAAAACAGGGGGCAATTTGAAAATAGCGATCAAATCCAGCAACCATCAACAACTGCTTAAATTGTTGTGGGGCTTGCGGCAGGGCATAAAAATGCCCCGGATGCATACGGCTGGGCACCAGAAAATCACGCGCCCCTTCAGGGGATGATGATGTCAAAATGGGGGTTTGGAATTCCATAAAATCTTGTGCAATCATACGACGACGAATCGAGGAAATAATCTGAGACCGAAGGATGATGTTCCGGTGAAGCTTTTCCCGGCGAAGGTCCAAAAATCGATATGTCAAACGCGTGTCTTCGGGAAATTCAGCGGCACTATTAACCTGCAGCGGCAGCGTTTCAGCAACGGATTGAACAATGATATCCGAAATCGTAACCTCGATCTCGCCAGTGGCCATTTTTGGATTCAGGGCATCAGCACTTCGTTCCACAACAGTCCCGGTCAGGGTGACAACACTTTCATTCCTAAGGGTTTCTGCAATTTTAAAACTGGGGGAATCCCGTTCCACAACGCACTGCGTAATGCCATAATGATCCCGCAAATCAATAAACACCAAATTACCATGATCCCGTTTGCGATGCACCCATCCGGAAAGTTTAACGATTGATCCGGCATTGGACAGTTGAAGATCACCACATGTGTGAGTACGATAAAGAGCAGACGCTAAAGACATATAAAATCACAAACCCAAATAGTCAAAATATTCTTAATGCTATAGAGCCATAAAATCGATAACATTGTCAAGAAAGCGCACAAATAAAGTCGCACTGATCATGGTTAACGAATAATTTTTATCTATATTTACATTTCCTTAATAATTGCAGCATATTTATTAATATAAGGTAGCTTAAATAGGTAAACACGATGGTTATATTTATGCACTACATACCGAAAACGTTTATTTTTACTTTCTGTGCGATTCTTTTCTTGGCATTTCCTCATCCCTCTGTTGCCGCAGCAGAAGAAAGTGAATTGAATAAACGTCATCGTCAAAAAGGAATGCATTACACGCCGCTGAATTTATTGAATTCAAAAAGCCCTGTACCCCTTCCTGTTGAGGCACAAATCAAGTGGGTTGAGGAACATTTCCAAGAGCTGGATTGCGAACAAAACAGCGAGACTGTTGAGGATTTTTTAAAAGGTTCAAACTGTCCAAGACTTAGGGATCTGCATAACGCTGTATTAAGTGTTTTGAGCACAAAGGCTGCCGACACAAAAAATCCGTTTTTATATAGATTGATCGCATTAAATAGTGTCGATAAAGAAATGAGCCAAATGGCAATAAGTCAGATCAAAGAAATCCGTGATGATCCATCGATCGACAAACAACAACAAAACACAGCCAATCTATACTACCAAGATTGCAGACTAAGGCTAGAAATGGACATGCTTACAAATTATGAAAAAGAGGTTTTTTCTACCTATTTTTTGAATGTCGCCTGTGATAACAACAGAACGACCCATGATCGACTTCTGTCTATCGACGATCTTAGATCGTGTTCAAAAAAACTCAATTACAATGACAATTACCTAGCAGAGTATTGGCCAGAATTCTGGCTAGACCTCACCAAAACCTATCTATCACTACATAATTCAATGAACCCTGATGATGTTCTGTATATGACCAATTTGATTTTAGCAAATACATATGAAGACCTTAGTCTATTGGTGCCGGATGCAGATCAGGACGCCGCCGAACGGGATTACACCAAAGCGCTTTTGGTTATTCGCATGCAGACGGACGGCATCCAACGGGACCGCGCTCGCAATCGATTAAGAGAAATAGGGCATGGCGATGGTTGTTCCAACCGGGATATTCAGAACTGTTGGCGGGCCCTAAAGGGGGCAGATGCTCGTACTGAACGTGTCATACTTCGAAAGCTTCTTGGTCTTTGTGCCAATCCATCCCTGATCCTCCTTGATCACATTAATGCGCTTAATACTATTGTTCAGGGCATTAAAAACCAGGAAATTCTTATTCGATCTGCCGATAGAATCAAATCAATAATTCAACGCTTAAAATGGGATGTGCTAAAAAAAATAGAAAACAGAAAATTGGCAGAAAAAAACGCCGCGGACGAAATAATACGGATGACGGCCCCCAGGAGTATCGTGGCAAAAAAGAAGCAAAGGATGCCTGTGTTGATGGGAGATTGTGAATTGAGAGAGGAAGGGTGGCATAAACTTTTGGAACGGTTAGAAGAAAAACTTTCTAACCGATTGTTGCCATTGGCATCAGCTGTATCCCATCCCCATCCTTAATATCAAACGATTTATTGGGCCGTATTTTTCGAATAATCAACCTTGCTGACCATTTGACCTGTGCTTTTCCCCGCGTCATCATACACAAAAATCGTATTTTCTTTTGTCGTGATGGAAAGGGTCAAAATAAGGCGATCCAACTGTTGTTGGTATTTTTTGATGCGGCAGGTGGCAAATACAATGCTTTGTAGTTTTACCTTTAGGCTTCCTGTGTTTCCCAAGCGAACAACGGTCAGTTCCTTGATGGCCTTACCCGTATTCATCATCGATTCAAGGGCAGCAGCAAAACCATCATTCGGAATAATAAGAACCAAATCCGAATGCTTCAAGGTGGCCGACGTCATCAATTGATTTGACGCATCCCCGGTTGTGTGGCGGGCAGACTCAGAATACCAACCGTAAAGAATAGCATGATCCTCATAATCAGAAACACTAGATTCGAGCTTATCGTCCATTTTCACCATCCATTCGGGTGACTGAACGCCTTCTGAAACACCATCTTCACCGTCCTCCCCTTTAGGGGGCGTGGTTGAATTTGTCACAGCGATTTGGAATTTTGTTTTCCCAGGTATATCAATAATGCTGTAATTTGCGGCCATTTTTTTCCTATCAATCTCGTTTTTCAGAAAACGGTTGTCTGATGTTAAAGTCCTATTCATTGATGGTTTCACTGGACGCACTTTTTTGCAAGACTTTAGCTTAAATTTTTGTTTATTTTTAGGTAATACCACTTTCGCAAAGGATTGTTGAGTTTCAACACACATGTCTTTAGATATCACCACTTTGAAGCATAATTTTTTCGGTAACCTTGTGGTGGAACCAGGTGCGCTGGCGTTTTGCATACTGGCGTGATTTTTGCTGGGCTTTTTCAATGGCATCGCCTAATGACAAATCACCATCCAAATACGCCGAAATCTCAGCCACGCCAATAGCCTTCATGATCAGGCTGTCTTTTGATGGATTCAAACACCGCAGATTTTCAATCTCCTCTATGGCGCCAAGGTCGATCATCATTTGAAAACGGCGGTTAATTCGGTCATACAGGTCCTCTCTGTCCAGATCAATCACATAGTATTTGTGGGAATATTGAGGAAGCGGGGGAACGGCCAGGCCCTGCCAATTCACAATTGATTGCCCCGTATCCAGGATCACCTCTAGTGCCCGGCATAATCTTTGGGGGTCGGATGGTTTTATTTTGTCCTGAATCAAGGGATCAACAGAATACACATAGCTAAAAAAATCATCCCCCAAAACCCGAGAAAGATCCCTAACCTGTTGGCGAATGATCGGATCGATGGGCGGAAAAGGGGAAAGTCCGTTGGTTAGCGCCCGTAAATAAAACCCGGTCCCCCCAACAACGATGGGCATCCGATTGCGATGCAAGCAATCCTTGATCAGCGAACAAACATGCTCTAGCCACGATGCGGCCGAACCTTGATCCTGATGGGATAGAATGCCATATAAATGATGAGGAATTGGATGAGTGTGCGGACGTGCCGTTAAAATAGACAGATCCTGGTATAGCTGCATGCTATCAGCATTAATAATTTCGCCACCAAGTCGGTCGGCGATGTCCAATGCTAGCTGAGATTTACCGCAGGCAGTTGGACCTGCGATGATGATGTAATCCATTTTAACAAAAGTTTAATGGGTATAAATGGTGGGCCCTGAAGGATTCGAACCTTCGACCCCCTGATTAAAAGTCAGATGCTCTACCAACTGAGCTAAGGGCCCTTTTTTTGAGTTGCACTGCTGCAACCACTCAACCTTTGTATACCGTTTTTAGTTTTACGTCAAGCACTCTGCAGTGCAGATTGTTTTAATTTATGCCCATTGCGGATGATTTTTGAAAAACAACCGCAATGGACGTAAACACTAACGCTTCGAGAATTGGAAACGACGACGCGCTTTTGCCAAACCGTATTTCTTGCGTTCAACAACACGACTGTCACGTGTCAGGAATCCACCTTCTTTCAAGGTTCCCCGTAGATCAGGTTCGTACGCGGTCAAAGCACGGCTGATGCCATGGCGAACGGCGCCGGCTTGGCCTGACAGACCACCACCAGTTGCCGTGCACCAAACATCGTATTGTGCCAAACGATTCACAATCTTGAACGGTTGCTGAATAATCATTTGCAACACAGGGCGTGCAAAGTATTCCTCGACAGAACGACCATTGACCAGAATCTTGCCCTTACCAGGCTTAATCCAAACGCGGGCAATAGCATTCTTTCTTTTGCCTGTAGCATAGGACCGACCTTGTGGGTCAATCTTTGGCATTACCGGCCCTTTTTCTGACAAAGCAGAACCATCTTCGCTGATGGAACTTACTTTTGGTGCTTTAACGGCAGACTTTAAATCTTCTAACCCTATTTTATTTGTTGGCACGATTAAACTCTCCGCTTATTTTTTGGGTTTTTACTGGCAACATCAAAAAACTCTGGTTGCTGTGCGCTGTGAGGATGCTCACTACCAGAATAGACTTTCAAATTTTTCATAATTTGACGTCCTAACGGTCCCCTTGGAACCATTCTTTCTATGGCTTTCGTCACAACCCTTTCTGGATATTTACTTTCCAGAATTTGGCGCATTGTTCGTTGTTTAATCCCACCGGCATAGCCTGTATGCCAATAAAATATCTTGTCCTGAAGTTTATTTCCGGTTAGATGGATTTTTTCAGCATTAATGACAACAACATTATCACCGCAATCAACGTGCGGAGTATAACTGGCTTTGTTCTTGCCTCTTAATATATTAGCAATAACAGACGCCATCCGACCCAATACAAGGTCTTGGGCGTCAATAAGGACCCACTTTTTCTTAACATCTTGTGGGCGAATTGAAACGGTACTCATCTTCTTTTCACTCTAAATGTACACTACATTGTTCTTTTTTAGGGCATATACGAAAAAATAGCAACAGAAAAGTCCAGTATTTCCAGGCGTTTTAAGCAAAAAAATGATATGGTACCATAATACCGTATAATGCGGTATTATGGTACCATTACTTTTTAGTGAAATAATTCGATCGCAATAACCCCTATTCCAACCAAAAGACATATCACTAAAACGGCCTTGTTGAACAAGAAAATGGCCGCAGAGTTCCCCGTTTCCTGGCGAATCTTCCAAGCCACAGCCACCGGTAACAAAACCGCCAAAATGCTGAGCGCGATAGCCGCATACCCCAATGCCATTAGAAAACCATTCGGATAAAACAACGCAAAGAATAAAGGCGGCCCAAACGTTAGAACAGATGTCTGAAGGCGTTCACCCGGATGATTGGACCATTTGAACTGTTCTGCGATAAAATCAAATAACCCCATCGATACGCCCAGGAATGACGTTGCTATGGCTAGAAAAGCAAATCCATTAATCAGCAACCCCAACCCAACGCTTCCCGTGGCAACCGTTAAGCTATTAATAAACGATGGCAAATCCTGGGTTGCAGCCAACGCCCCCGTTGTTGTTGGATGTAACGTCCCAAGGGCTGCCAACTGCCACAAGAAATAAATCGCAAAAGGAAAGAAGCTGCCAATGATCATCATCCAACGAAGCTGCCGCGGGTGCGGCCCAACATAATTGATGATACTGGGGATGCTGCCATGGAATCCAAAGGATGTAAAAAAGACAGGAACCGCCAATGATAAATAGGACCAGCTGTGGTCCGGAGTTTGCAAATTTTCCAGGCGAACATGGGGGGCCAAGGACACAATAATAATCACAAAGATAATCATCTTAATGGTGAATAAAATACGATTCACATAATCAACGGCCTTTGTGCAGGCATTAACAAAAAAACCAAAGCAAGCCGTGTACAAACAGGCCAAGATGGAAAACGATATGGTTTTGCCCAATAAATGATCCAAGCTCGATTGAATCAATCCCGTGCCACCGGTAATGTATGCAGCCAAAAGGGCTGATGACAATAAAATTATACTGAATGACGCAACCCATCGCCCGCCGGATCCCAATGTTTTTTCGGCAAGGCCAGCGATGCTGAACCCCTGTTTGAAATGCAGGTTGGCTTCTAATGTTATAAGGGCCGTCAAACACATAAAGGCCCACATGGCAAAAAGCAACAAAATGCTTTTTGAAAATCCAGCCGTCATCGATGTCATGGGCAATGCCAACATCCCAGCCCCAATCGTTGTGCCCGACACAATCAGGGTGCCACCAAAGAAACGATTAAAGGAAAACTGGGAATTCGACATACCGGGTACTCTTTATCAATATAAATGCCTACAAAACCATAGAATAACACAGTGTATCCAGATAATGCATGTCCAAACGCGCACCCTTAACATTTTGCCGCCCGCATTAGAAAAAATCGCTTAATAAACGACATTCTGAAAACAATTCCTAAAACTGTTTGAACTATTGGGGTGGGTTTGCTAGATTACAGATGAGCAGTTTATTGCGGTCGTGGCGGAATGGTAGACGCGCAGCGTTGAGGTCGCTGTAGGGAGACCTGTGGAAGTTCGACTCTTCTCGACCGCACCAATCTGCTGTTTTTATTCATCCTGGGCGCATGCCCAGGTATCAACGTCCGCGTGATGTTTTCTCCGCGAATTCTGTCAATTTCCTGTATTGTTGCAACACCAAATCCTGCGAAATAGACAGGGTCGCATTATTTTCAAGCAGCTTTTGAAGTGTATCGTAAGGATCGTCAATCCCAAGGGCCTGAATGCGCTCAAGGGTGCTTTGTTCCAAAATGCTATTCATTGAATCAGCATCCCTAAGGTTCGCCGCAGGTGCTGCCACTGACGCAACAGCCGACGGATAATCCTGAAGTTGTGCATCACGACAAAGGTCAAATGCCTGGCCAAATAAAGGGTCCGCTGAATTAGTGGCATCCCCCGACAAACACAAACGACATGCGCGGATGGTTTTCTCAAACGCTGGATCTGCTGCATTGATGGGGAATAAAACGGTTTGATGATTTTCATCAATCGTAAAGGGGATGTCCTTGTTCCCCCCAACATAATAACTGATATCAGGGCCAGCGCCCGCCATAACGCCCCCAAGCGTACTTAAGTCCACAACCGCATTACCAAGGGACGCCGCCCCTGCCAAGGTTGTTTCGCCCAAAAACGATTCATTGAGAACAGACGTCAATTCGCCCAAGATTTGCCTGATTTGATTTTTAAACTCACCGTTCGGCATTGGGTTGTTTGATCGAACCCCCTGAATAAGAGAGCTCAGTTTATTATTGATGGTTTCAGCTGACGCCACCTGTTGTGTTGTGTGCTTTTGCATCTCGAGCAAATAGGCATTATCTTGCTTTCTTTGCTGAAGCGTCGCTACCATGGATTCTGCCTTAATGAATGCCTTAACATCCGTTAGATCAGAATATTTTCCCTCTGTCCCGTTTGAATCCATCGATTTACTAAGCTTGTTACCACAAGATTCCAGTCGCACAGTTCGGGCGGAACTAATTTGCTGTGGGGATGTAAAAACACTTGTTATGACGCTCATTATGATAGTTCCAATAATTTCTTGTCCAAATTGTTTAATATCTGCATTGCTGCGATGATAAGATTTTCCGACATGGCCAGATCGGCGCTGTCCTGCAAGACTTGACGCGGATCCACCCCACTGACATCAAATGCCGCACTTGATAACCCCTCGTATGTGTATTGCTCCGCCTCGAACCGTACATGGGTGTCTTTTACAAATGACATCTGAATCGCAATAATGTTGGCGCTGTAATCCAACAAGCTTGTCGTTATTTGGGGCGAACTTACTGTGGCATTAAATGTCAAATCCGTTGCCCGCATTTTATTGGATAGGGCCCCAACAACACTGATATCCCCTGGGGCAATAGCCTGTTGATTGATTGCGGCCACCTCTGACAGCTTTCCAAGCGATATCGTGGCCCCGTTTGAGCTTACAATATCGGGCCGAATCGACAAAGCATTTGAAATGCCAGCTGGGGGCTGCCCTGGCAGAACACCCCCCGTTTGTAAAATGTTATTCAATCCAAAGAAATGGGAGAAATTATAAGCATTTGCCGCATTATAAGGGTTTCCCGCATTCATCATCGCCGGCCCGTTTAGGGACCCAATAGAAACCCCATGGGCTGGATTGGTTGCCGTCAGCTGAAGCTGCCCCGTTGGCGTTAATTGGGCGGTAAATCCGGCATTGGCACCATTAAGTGCAGCCACAAGGCCACCAACTGTAGTAACAGGCCCCAGAGGGTTAGCCAAGTTAATCTGCGCCGCATTGTTGGCCAAATTACCAGTTACAGGATCAATAACTCCCACCCGAATGGTTCCCAAGCCACTAATAACGGTTGCGTTCGTTAATGGACCAGCCGCCCCCGGAACACCGACCGTTCCCGTTAGCACAGTCGGGGGTTGCGTCGATGTTCCCAGGTTGTGAATCGCATTCACTGAATCCCTGAAATTTTTCGTATATTCATCAACCTGAGCCTGTAGCCCCGGCAAAATGGTGTCACGCAATTCCAAAAGCGCCTTTAACTTTCCATCTGATTGCTGAACTTCAGCAGTGATATCCACATTAACCAACCCAAACCCTGAAAGTGTGATGGGAGACAAAACAGAGGCCACATTAACGCTTACTGATTGGACATAGGTTAAACTAGAAGCCTCGTTTCCCTGAACAAGGGGTCGCTCAGCGTCCGTCGCAACCCGTCCATTGGACAATGATTCATAAGGGGTAATGCGGTTGCCCAAAAATCCGCTGAGCTGGTGCACAAGTTGGCGTTTCGTCGATGCCGAACTATCCTCCGACCCCCCCTGCCCCTGGACGATACGTTCGTTCGTGTCCGCCAATTGACCCAGCAACGCGTTCACCGTGCTCACGTCTGCCGACAATTCCTGATCGACCTGGGCACGAAGATCCTGGATTTTGTTTGCAAGGCTGGAAACATCCTGAACATGCCTGTTAAGCGCAGTCATCATATTCAGACGCTGACCACTGGTTGGCTGGGCCGCAAGCGATTGCACCGCATTAGCAAATGCATTACCGGAATGTGCAAACGATGACCCTGACCCCTTTGATCCAAAAAGTGATTCAATGTTTTGGTAAAATTTATCCAGGGCACCAAATTCAGCCACCAACCCATTTTGTTTGCGCACTTGCTCGACAAGGTTTCGATCAACCACCTGGTATGTTTTTGATGTTTGAACCCCGAATGAGTTTCCATTGATGTTAACCTCGTTAACGCTGACTTCTTTGCGTGCATATCCATCAATATCACGAGAGGCCAGATTTTCAGCCAAAACCTCAGCCTTGTGTTGGTTAACTTTCAGCGCTGAATCAAGGATACGTCGCGTATCGAAAATGGCACTCGTCATGGCTTTTTATCCTATTTTTGTCTCATAGCATTTTCAGAAACCATCAGTCGATCCCACAATTTCTGGATGGCCACGTCGGGCTTCACCCTCCTCGCCATGACGTCATGGCGAGCGAGAGAAGCGAGCGTGGCCATCCAGGAAATACGGCTAACCCCACATCGATCAAAGTCTTTTGGAAAAAGCATCATAATGTCCTATTTATACTAATGGCATTCGTGAACAACTTGCCCTTTCTTTGGACCCCTTTAAGGGAATAGGCATGGGGACTTGGATCCTCTGACTGAATAAGAATTTGAACCATTCGATTATTGAACCTTTTTGCATTTTTTAAAGCCATATGGTTATCTGTCATTGTATCACGCAAAATGGTTACCAAATGGTTTATAAGCTCACGATTTGCAAGCTTATTTTCATCACTATATTCTTTTGCAGCCTTGTCGTATTGCAATGCGAAATTCTGTTTAAGGGGGATTATCTTATTAACAGCATCAAAATCGAAAATTTTTAATGCAGCGGTTTCCTGGGCCAAACATTTGGTAAAATCAGCAAGCGCTTGACAAAGCTCCGTATGGCTATCATGCGACAAGGTCATGGGAGGCTCCGATCTTAAAGGGCACTGTGGATGTGGCGGACTGGCGCATCAAAGCATCTTTCACGTTTTTAGCAATCCCAAGCCCCGTGTTGGAACAGGATTGGGCCATAGCGTCGATCCATACGGGTTTCAGAATTTCTGATGTGTGACTATCTCCCCACAGGCTTGACTGTTCCACCCCCTCGAACATTTGCTTGAGGATATGGTTAAAAAACATCCCCTCGAATTCTTGTGCTGCCTTTTCTGCTTGCGCATCATCGGCCGGTTGCTTGATCTGCATAGCGCTAAATACGTTAGTTTGATCACTTATATTAGACGATATCTGCATATAAATCCCTCCAACTTGGATTTGCTGTTTCTATCAATGTTATTTTTCTACTTCGCGAACCGCCCTTAATTTTCTTTTCTCTCGTAATTGCAGATTCCATACATCCATGACTTTCATAATATACCAATATTTTACACGAATACTTTGATGTGAATCCTTTAGTTATTTGGTTTTTGTGTTCGTAAACCCTTTTCACAAGATCAGAAGTTACCCCCGTATAAATTGTTCCATTTTGTTTACTTGCCATCATATAAACCGTCGGTTGTCTCATTTTCTATACCCCAGTTTCTGGATTGCTTCGTCGCTTACGCTCCTCGCAACGACGTCTTTGCGAGAAGGACGAAGTCCGCAACGAAGCAATCCAGCATAACAATTTTTTCTTCATTATTTCTCGTACCCCCCCTAATGAACAATAATTTCGGCCTGCAGAACACCAGCGGCTTTGACACTCAAAAGGATTGCCGTCATATCCCGTGGTGATGCCCCCAGTAAATTCAGCGCATTCACAAATTCCTCTAAATTCGCCCCGGATTCTAGCATCGTGAATTTACCCTTCTCCTCCTTTATGGAAACTTTGGTATTGTCCACAACGACTGTTTGTGCACCCGGGGTCATCTGCGCGGATGGCGCGCTAGAACTGTTCTGCCGTTGCTGAAGCTGAGCCAGTTGCTGTTGTTGGGTTTGATTGAATTGCTGCAGGTCCTGGGCCTGTTTTTGAGCAAATTGGTTCATCAACTGTGCATTCGTACCATTGGTAAGCGTATAGGCAGCCAACTGCGCTGCTTGTTGTGCGTTAAATGAGGCTAGCGCAGCTGCCTGTTGCGCCGTTAACGCATTAATCTGGTCGGTCAGATTATTCCCCGGTGCTGCCGCCGCCTGATTCCCAACAATGGTTGTATTGCCCGCAGTTGGCCCAAAACCTGACCCCGAATTCGGTTGTGAAACCTGCGGAGCCTCCACAATGCGAACGGTGATCGATCCATGCGTCAGGGCAATGGGGCTGATTTTCACATTGGATGTCACAACAACAACGCCATTTTGATCGTCGATGATAACCTTTGCCCCCTGGTCGGGCTCCACCATTAATTGTTCAATTTCCGTCATCAGTCCAACGGCATTTTTGTGATCCTTCGGAGAGATAGCAACCTGAATCGTACTGGAATCGATGGCCTTTGCCACCGCTTTTTTAAAATACTGGTTGATAGAATCACCCACACGCTGGGCCGTTGTGAAATCAGGATTATTAAGCGTCAACTGCAATGATTTAAGTTGGGCCAATTCAAACCCGATTTCTTTTTCAACGATCCCACCATTGGCAATCTTGCCCGATGTTGGGACCCCCTTGGTCATTGATGCGGCTTTTCCTTGAGCACTAAACCCAGATACCGCAACGGGCCCTTGGGCGACGGAATAAACCTCCCCATCCGCACCCAAAAGCGGCGTCACAAGCAGGGTCCCGCCCTTTAAATCTTTCGCATCGCCAAGGGCCGATACTGTAACATCGATCTTTGATCCCTGGCGTGCAAAGGGGGGAAGCGTTGCCGTCACCATAACGGCCGCCACATTTTTACCGGATGGGGTCGATCCATCGCGTATGTTCACACCCAATCGTTCCAGCATGCTGGTCAGACTTTCTTTCGTATAGGGAGCGCTGGATAACGTGTCACCACTGCCGTTCAGGCCAACGACAAGGCCATAACCGACCAACGGGTTATCGCGGATACCCTCGAATCGGGTGATATCCTTTAGGCGGACATGTGGAATAGACCCCGTAAACGCAGGATTTCTGATAATCGTTTCATGTGTAATTTCATTTTTATCTGTTTGGCTATCCGTTGAGGCGCCCGCATTCGGGGCGCCAAGGCCTAGGACCGCAAAAAATGAAAAGAGTATAATATGGATCATCATGGTGAATTTCTTTTTTCCCTTTATGAAAGAGAAAGCAAGAATCATGCCAAGATGATTTAGGTTCCATAACGCCAGCAGATTATGATACAACCCAACTATCCTCATTAAAATAATGTCTTTTGAATGTTTGATTTTAGCTATTCCCCAACCCCTTATTCACGCGCGCGCATCGGGAAAATAACGACACCACATGGCGTGATTGAAACCCCAGCGTTCATCTTTTGTGCCACAAAGGCGGCGATGAAAAGCCTGAGCATGAACGATATGCGTGCTGCCGGGACGCAAGTTATTTTATCCAACACCTATCACCTGTTGTTGCAACCTGGGCCGGATGTCGTTCAAGCGATGGGGGGGCTTCAGAAGTTTACCGGATGGGGCGGCCCGATGCTAACCGATTCTGGTGGATTTCAGATATTCAGCCTGGGCCATGGATCGGTTGCGGCCGAAATCAAGGGTAAGCGATTATCAGGGCGCCAACAGACCCTGCTGCGGGTAACGGAAACGGGTGCCCGGTTTCGGTCCTATATCGATGGCAGAGAACATCTTTTAACGCCAGAATCATCCATTCAAATCCAACGGGGCCTTGGGGCCGACCTTGTTGTTGTTCTGGATGAATGCACCCCCTACCATGTTGATAAACAATATACGGCAGAATCCACGCGGATGAGCCACCGGTGGGCCCGTCGCAGTCTGGAAGAATTTCAAAAACATGACGATGGTCGGCAATCCCTGTACGGAATTGTACAGGGAGGGGTCTATCCAGACCTCCGAAAGGAAAGTTGTGATTTCATTAACAGCCAGCCGTTCTTTGGACAGGCCGTTGGGGGGTCGTTGGGCGCGGACAAAAATCAAATGCAGGATATTGTTGGGCTTGCCATGGATCACCTAAACCTTGATCGTCCGACGCATTTATTGGGAATTGGAGGTATCAGCGATATTTTCTCGGGTGTTCGGCAAGGGATCGATACGTTTGACTGCGTCCATCCAACCAGGCTTGCGCGCCATGGCGGGGCGTTGGTTCGCCCGGTGCATAACTCTACCAAGGGGCGTGAATTTATTAATCTGCGAAACAGTCAATATCGATTGGATGGGACCCCGCTTGAACCCGATTGTCCGTGCACAACGTGTAAAACATATTCGCGTGCGTACATCCATCACCTGCTAAAGGCGCAGGAATTGCTGGCCTATACATTGGTATCTATTCATAACGTGACATTCATGAATCGTTTAATGACGGCAATCCGGGGCGCCCTGGTGACAGGAACATTCGATCAAGAAGAAAAAGCATGGGTGAGTCGTGATTCTATTTAGAATCTGTCCCCAAACCCCACATCATACAAGATCATCCCCCGTCACCCCGTGGCTTGACCACGGGGTGACGGGGGAATTCTTATAAATCGACAAGAAAAAGACAGCCATATCACTCGGATTTCTGCAGTATTCAGAGTTTTAGGGACGCTTACGTCGCACTAGTAGCAGCAATTGTGTTTAGCTCGATCGATTGCGGCAAATCAACCGTGGCGGTAACAGACGTCACAGCTGATGCAACAACATTATCGGGACTTGGTTGCACAACCTCAACGATTCGACCTCCCTCCTTTGCTGCCTTTAAAAGCGGAGAGTTATCCCCAGACGATAAAATTCCCTTCAGAAATTTGACAAATTCCGCACTATAGTCTTCCTTGGACATATCTTCGGTGATAGGAAAGCCATTCTCTAGATAATATTGACTTGAAACCTTAAAACGCGCCACTTGAGAAGCATTGTAAATCAGTCCCAATTTAGATGTTATGCCCAAAATAGATCTGTCTTGTCTGTGGTAAGGATAGATGGCGTGCATAATCCCCTCTGCCCAACGCATTTGGCTTTTCAAAGTCTCTATTTTCTTAGATAAATTGACTTGCGTATTTTTATATTGATCCAGAATGGCCTTGTTTTTTTCATCAGGCTGCGGAAAAATACCCGAAAGTGATCTTGTGGCCTCTAGGACTGTCGATCGATTGTAGTGAATAAAATCATACGATATCTTCATATCAATAACGGCATTTTGTAGCAATGCCTTATAAAAAGCAGCGCTGGTTTCCACGGTTTCAATTTGCTGGTTTAACAGAGACCCCAGACCATCAACACTATGTTTTGATTGTTCGGATATCAGGGATTCTTTTTCTTTGTCCTTTGCCTGAATCTTTAAATGAAATGCATCAATCACAGTTATGATTTTGTCCTCTGATTTTCTGCGCCATTCTTTTTGGGCATCCCCTAGCAGCTGAATCCACTTATCCTCAGGATACTTCGCTCTGTTTTCTGATGCCGCCTGAAGCTCATCATTAATAAAGGGTTCATAAAATTTATCCATAACCAGGGAAAATATAGGATTCAGTTCTCCATCAAAAACTTTTGAATGGGGCTTTATGGAAATTTCTTTCGACAAACCAAATGATGTTGCGGATAGCTGTCTGGGCGCCTCTATGCTTTGATAGGAAGCCCCCAATGTTTCCGTCACAAGCTGATCTAGCGATTTTTGAACCAACTCCTCCTTTTGTTTAACATCAACATCACTTATTACCGCAGCACTTTTGCTTTCCTCCTCCAGAACGACGGACGTCAAAATAGCAGCAGGCAGCGAAAGCGGCATCATTTGCTGAAGGGATGAGGATGAGCTTGCGGCCGGATCCGTCACATCACTTGAAGGCAAAGTAGCGGCCTCCAACACCGGGGATGCCAACAACGACATAAATGGAAGCAGCGCCATGGAAAGACCCGGATTCGCTAGGATATTTTTAAAAAACGCAGAATGGTGTCCAGGTTTTAGCACCAGACCAACAGCATTAGGCCCCTTGTACCCACTTAAAGATTCAGGCCCGGATAGTGTATCATGATGCGAGGAAATCGAAGATTGTTGGGGGACAGGATCGGATTGATCCGACACACCCTGATTTTGTAGAACAGCAGAGGTACTGGCTCTTGCCAAGGCTCTCAGTCTTGCTCTTCGTTTCTTGCCGTTTTCACTGTCTCCCGTGACAGGAAGATGAGATGCAGCCATGGCCATATCGATCAATGATGACGCAGATAATCCAACAGTGGATACCAGAATAAGGGGGAGAAATTTACGCATATGCAGACCTCTTTCTTTAAAAAATTCGTATGCTTGTTGAGTAATGTTGATTGAGAACAAGCGCCTCATAATCATAGTATGAAACAAAAAATTAACGAATGTCTTAATAAAAGAATTAAAAAACAAAAAATATCCTCATTTTAATTGATCAGCAGCATAAACCCCCGCCCCCGTCAAACCATCAAGATCATCCGGATGGCCAAGCTGAATCATGTCCTGCCACCGATGTCCCGTATTCCAGGATGACGATTCAACCACATCGATCAAAAGCTGCCGGTAAGGTTCGCCCAATGCCTTTGCAAACCCGCCGATAATAACAAAGGAATCAATCCCGATCGCAAGATGAATCAACGCCATTTGACGACCAAGCCATTTTGTGCCCATTTTAACAACAGACAACGTCCAGGGATCCTGAGCATGAAACGCCTTGGCCAGTAAAAATGTATCTAGGGCACCAATACCCTTTTGTGGCAATAACTGAAACAGATACGATGATTCAAAATTTGCCCAGTCCCGCAATGCCGTATCCTTTGCCAGGGCTAAAACCCCGCGCCCTGATGCCATCGCATTCAAATGCCCCCGCCCCCCGCAATCACATAACGGGGCATCCGGTGAATCATCGGCCTGAAAATGACCAATCTCACCCCCGTAACCGGAACCAATCAGCGGTTTTCCATCGATGAAAATCTTACTGCCAATGCCTGAGCTAACCGTTATGATACACAGATTTTGCCGTTCGGAGGTGACGTATCGATAACCGGCCGCCGTCACATCATTCAAGACAAACATGGGAACCGAATCCCAAAAATTTTCCCTTAACAGTTGCGTTGCATTATGAACAGGAAGCTTTTCCCCAAAAAGGGATGGCGCCGCCAGAATCGATCCATCCCTGGTAACCGGACCGGGAAAAGCCAGGCAAACTGCCCTTGGGGGTTTCAGAAACAGATCCTGCCCCAACGTTCGCAAATTTTGGCACAGTTTTTCAAGGGCGACCAATGCACCGCCAGAATTGACATAAGTGGGGCTGGTTATTTTCCTTTCGGCCACAATCTTTCCTGACGTTGAACAATAGCGCGCACCCCTTAAATGTGTCCCGCCAATATCAAATGTTAAAAACATCAATGCCCCTTTTGCGTCTATAGGTTTGTCTCATGTATCATTGTAGCTTTCAAACTTTTAATATAGAGTAAATAGGAACATCTATTTTTAAGCTCCTGAAAAGAGAGATACACATGGACCATAAACCGGACACTTGGTATGGAACAACAATCGTTTCCATTCGTAAAAATAATAAAGTCGTCATCGGCGGAGACGGCCAAGTCACGCTGGGGTCTCAGGTTATTAAATCCAAAGCCCTGAAAGTCAGGCGAATTTGTAATGGCAATGTCATTGTTGGCTTTGCTGGTGCCACCGCAGATGCGTTTGCTTTGCTGGAACGATTGGAATCAAAGCTGGAAAAATATCCATCCCAATTGGCCCGAGCATGCGTTGACATGGCAAAGGATTGGCGAACGGATCGGTACCTTAGAAAGCTTGAGGCCATGATGATTGTGGCTGATAAAAGTGTGTCTTTAGTTTTGACAGGAAATGGGGATGTTTTGGACCCTGAGGACGGCATTGCCGCAATTGGATCCGGCGGGGGATTTGCCCTGGCTGCAGCACGCGCATTATCCCAAACAAATTCGGAAATGGATGCGGCAGAAATCGCACAAAAATCCTTGGAAATCGCAGCGGATATTTGTATTTATACAAACAAAAATATTATTTTAGAAACCATTGAATTTTAAAAGATTGGGGCCATTTCATGACATCTTTAACACCACGGGAAATCGTTATCGAACTGGATCGCCACATCGTTGGCCAAACGGATGCAAAGCGGGCTGTTGCCGTGGCTTTGCGCAATCGTTGGCGTCGACTACAGCTGTCAGATGAGCTCCGCGAAGAAGTTTTACCAAAAAACATCTTGATGATTGGACCAACCGGCGTCGGTAAAACAGAAATCGCCCGGCGGCTAGCTAAGTTGGCTCAGGCCCCCTTTATCAAGGTGGAAGCCACTAAATTTACCGAAATTGGCTATGTGGGTCGAGATGTTGAACAAATCATTCGGGACCTGATGGAAATTTCCATTCACATGACCCGCACGCGATTGCGCGAAGAGGTTGCAGCAAAAGCAGCAACAAATGCCGAAGAACGCGTATTGGATGCATTGGTTGGTGAATCAGCCAGCCCCGAAACACGCCAAAAGTTCAGGCGTATGCTGCACGATGGGCAGCTTGATGACAAGGATGTCGAAATACAAGTTTCGGACAATCCATCATTATCCATGCCAACTGTTGATGTGCCCGGTGTTCCAGGGGCCCAAATGGGCATGTTGAACCTTGGGGAAATGTTTGGAAAAGCCTTTGGCGGCGCTAAAACAAAAACCCGAAAATTAACCGTGAAAGAAGCCCAAGGCGCCCTAATTGCCGAGGAGAGCGATAAATTATTGGATCAAGAACGAAT
>JAPLOP010000026.1:38842-42968 GCA_026400645.1 Alphaproteobacteria bacterium
CACATTCCGTCCAACAAAATGGGATTGTTTTCATTGATGAAATTGACAAGATTTGCGCCCGATCCGATCGACATGGAGCTGACGTCAGCCGCGAAGGGGTCCAGCGCGATTTATTGCCGCTGATCGAGGGGACAAACGTTGCCACAAAACATGGAAATGTTAAAACCGATCATATTTTGTTCATCACATCAGGAGCGTTTCATTTGGCAAAACCATCTGATCTGTTACCCGAACTTCAGGGACGCTTGCCCATTCGGGTGGAACTCAAGGCGCTGACAAAAGATGATTTTGTCCGCATCCTGACAGAACCAGAGGCCAACTTGATTCATCAAACCAAGGCTTTGCTAAGCACCGAGGAAGTCACGTTGACCTTTACGCCCGAGGCGATCGATGAAATTGCCGTTTTGGCAGCCGAGCTTAATCAAAGCGTGGAAAATATTGGTGCCCGACGATTGCATACGATTTTGGAAAAATTGATGGAGGAGATTAGTTTTGATGCCAGCGAAAACAAAGGACAGGTCATAGAAATAAGCGTCGCCGATGTCCGCCAGAAAGTCAGCCCCCTGGCAAAGGATCACGATTTATCGAAGTTTATTTTGTAGGGGAGAAAGATTTTTCACCCCGTGGGTTTTTGATCCACAGGGTGAAAAGAAAACGTTATCGATGACTATTTTACAGGGGCCACAGTCACTGTTGTGGTTCCAGCAGCTGCATCCACAGCAACAGTTGTAGTCTCTGTTGGAATTGTTGTTGGCACAGCAGCGGAAACAGGCGCACCCTGAACCTTAACATCCTCGTGAACTTTAACATCGTGGGCCTTGGCATGATGCGTTAATCGTCCGCTAAAGCTTTTTGCTTTTCTTAATATTTGGTTGGTTTCGTCCGAAATTTTTCCGGCCATTACATGCCCCTTATTGCTCTTATTGAAAGCAATAAATGCTGTTGCATCATCCAACATTGCTTTAAAGGCGATCTGGTTGTCCCCTTTGAAGGATCCGGCATTTTCCATAAGTTTCGCCAGCTTTTCTTCTTGTCTTTTTATATCGCCTTCAATTCCATTCTTGGATTTTGCAGCGCTCTCTGCGGCTTGCAGTCTATTCTTTACTATGTCATAAGAACGATTAACGCGTGTTTCAGGATCGGTATACGCGTTGATTGCGTCCAGCCATCTTTTGGCACTTTGTTCTTGTAAATCGCAGAATGCCTTGTTTTCTGGTTGGGCATTTTTATCTTGCTCAAGGACATCCTTTTGCAACTTATCCAATTTTGCAACATAATAAGCCTTATCATGGCGCACAGAACCATGGCGGGAAGAAGCTGCAGCAACCATCGCCTCAGGAGCGGTCATTACTGGCACCACGACTGCGCTGGTGGAATCATGGGCCGGGGTTGATGTTGGCGCTGAAACAGCAGCATTAGCCGCCTCTACGAAACCAGCAGAAACAAGCAAAGCAAGCGATAAAAGTCTTGTTTTCTGAGAAACTGACAAAGAGCATTTTTGCATTCTAAGGATCCTTCTTTGAGTGATATGTTTAAAAAATTACATCAAATTTTACTAAAATAATTGTAAACAATGCAGACAAAACACGCAATCACATTATGAAGAGGGCCCAAGATAAGCTAAACCCACTTACAAAAATCCTTAATAATGACCATGATTACTTCCCATAATATGAGAAAAATAATAACGATTTCCAAGAAAGACGCATGGGTATGCTTTAGTTCATTGGATAAAATTTCATAAAGATCGTGGATCACATCCAAACGACGGTTCAAAATATCCAGCCGGGTTGTGATATCCATGTAACTGGACGCAAGGTGATAATACGGTTCGTACCGCGGACGACGCCAGAAAAATTCCGGTGTGTCGAGGATATCACTGTGCAGGTTTATTGAATTTCTTTCCGTAAAAAGCAATCCAATCCCCTGGGCCAATTTCTTGCGCGAAAGCGAAATTTTTCCCTTTTCCGCAAGCTCCGCCGATAAGTACCGCGTATTTTCAATCGTTTGATCCACAGATGCTTCAAAGGCAGCAAGCTTTACCGATTGTGAAAGCCCATAAGACAAAGCCAACTTAACCAACACATCGTCGGATTCAAGAATGATTTTATCTTCTTCTTCATTGATGGCTGTCTCGTCCCCCAATTCGAACGTCGATGAATCATCGTGTGTTCTGTGAATAAGCGGACTACCCTCGTATGCCTTTAGTTTTTCCAGGTATTGATTTTCTTCTTCCTCCGTCGTTCCCCAAAATGTCACGCATCCAAAGTGAAAGCAAAAAATCTCCCCCCCTTCTTGATCGTCACCATTATGAACATGAATAACATTTCCATAAAATTTAGGATCGAATCCTTCATTTCTGAAGTACTTTGCTAGTTCGTCTATATTGTAACTGTCTGCCGTACAGTAAGAAGCGCAGCGCATAAAGCACCATTTTATTTATGTTAGGTAAGCTGCATTATGTCAACCTATTGAACAGAAAACAAGCGTTATGGTGTTTTTATTAAAAAAGCAAACCTTGACCTTGGGCAAGATTAACTGTAGAATCATCCG
Organism: Alphaproteobacteria bacterium; assembly: GCA_026400645.1. NCBI lineage: Bacteria > Pseudomonadati > Pseudomonadota > Alphaproteobacteria > Alphaproteobacteria bacterium. The sequence goes on from JAPLOP010000026.1 coordinate 41,396, forward strand.
TAAAGTTGCGTAAAAGAACACACAAAAGGAGCCTTAATGGCAAACCATAAGTCCGCAGAAAAATCCATTCGCCGTACAGAAACACGTACAGCTATCAATAAAAGCCGCATGACACGCATCAGAACGTACGTGAAAAAGGCCGAGCAGATTATCGCCCTGGGCGCAAAAGCACAGATCGACAGCACCGAAGCAAGATCCATCTTGACGAATGCCGAAAGCGAATTAATGCGCGGCGTTACGAAGGGTGTTTTGCACAAAAATATGGTTGCTCGCAAGGTTTCGCGCCTGACAAAGCAATTCAAAACACTCTCTTTGATCTAACATTGCGCAAGCAATAAAATTTTAAAGCGTATCATTATGACTGTTCACACAACAGATGTCGTTGTTATAGGGGCTGGCCCGGTCGGCCTCTTCTCTGTTTTCGAATGTGGAATGCTAGGGCTGAAATGTCATGTCTTTGACGCCCTGGACCGTGTTGGGGGGCAATGTGCAGCATTATACCCAGAAAAACCCATTTACGACATCCCGGCGCATCCACACGTTACCGGTGCTGAATTGGTCGAGAATTTGCATCAACAAGCGCTGTCATTTCAGCCCGTTTTTCATTTAGGCGAACAAGTCAGTGATATCGCGTGTCTTGATGCCGATGGGAAAAAATGGCGCGTTTCAGGAACAAAAGGAACCGAAGTTGAAGCAGAAGCAATCATTATTGCAGCCGGCGTCGGAGCCTTTGGACCGAATCGCCCACCCCTAGCAGGAATTGAGGATTTCGAAAAAGAATCCGTTCATTATTGTGTTAATTCGCGGGAAAGCTATCGCGGCAAACATATTGTGATCGCCGGTGGCGGGGATTCAGCTGTTGATTGGGCGTTGTCCTTGCAAGAAATAGCCGCTAGCGTTTCTGTTGTTCATCGCCGCCCAAAATTCCGCGCTGCACCCGATAGCGAATCCAAACTTAAGCAATTAAGTGCGGCTGGTAAAATCGATCTTGTCGTTCCCTATCAGCTGTCCGCATTGTCGGGGCAAAATGGGCGACTAGAATCCGTTGTGGTTGAATCCCTTAACGGAGAAAAAAGATCCCTTAGGGCGGATGTCCTGCTACCATTTTTTGGTTTATCGATGGATTTGGGACCTATTACCAATTGGGGGCTGGAAACTTCGGATGGTAACATAGCCATCAATCAGGCTACCGCGGAAACGAATCGACCTGGTATTTATGCCATTGGTGATATTGCAACGTATCCCCATAAACTAAAATTGATCCTGGTGGGATTCGCAGAAGCAGCACAGGCCGCCCACGCGATTCGACATTTTTTACGCCCAGAGGAAACGGTTCATTTTGAATATTCGACGACAAAGGGTATGCCCATAGGCGTTTAACTGCACCCCCCATTTTTGTTACCGATTATTTTGTTACAGTATTAAGGTTTTGTTAGTTGAGTAGAGGAAGCCAATCACTCAAGCTTCCCCCCTCCTCAGAACCGGACTTGCCCAATTAAGGCATCCGGCTCCCGATTCAATAATGGGCCATAACACCTCTGTCGGTCTTACCCAGAATCGATACCGTCTTATA